>DASQKT010000292.1:0-17373 GCA_035630415.1 Skermanella sp. | reverse complement strand
GTCAACCCGCTGACCTCGCTGAACGCGCCGTTCCGCATCCCGACCCTGCTGGTGACGACGTGGCGGGGCCGCCCCTGTATCAAGGACGAACCGCAGCACGCGCTGATGGGGGAGATCACGCATGGGCTGCTGGACCTGATCCGCGTCGGCCACCGCCCCTTCCCGACCACGCCGGACGACCTGACCGCCGCCCTCGACCACGCCTGCGGCGAGATGGACCGGCTGGACCTGCCCTTCGCCTTCGTCATGGCGGAAGACAGCGTCGAGCCGGAAACCCTGCACCAGACTCCACCCCCGGCCCGTCCTCCCGGCGAGCGTCACGATTACCGCACGCATAGCGACCCGCCGCCCCGCGCCGCCGTGCTGGAACGCCTGCTCTCCGTGATCGACCGCCAAGCCGCGGTAGTGGCCACGACCGGCAAATGCGGGCGGGAGCTGTTCACCTTGGACGACCGCGAACAGCATCTCTATCAGGTCGGATCGATGGGCGGAGCTGCCGGGATGGGTCTTGGGCTGGCACTTGCCACCCCCCGCCCCGTCGTGGTGCTGGACGGCGACGGCGCCGCCCTGATGAAGCTAGGAACGATGGCGACGATCGGCGCCTATCGACCGCCCAATCTGATTCACGTCCTGCTCGACAACGGCGTCCACGACAGCACGGGCGGACAGGCGACCGTGTCGCCGCTGGTGGACTTCCCCGGCGTGGCCCTTGCCTGCGGCTACCCGAACGCGATGGACTGCGACGGTCTCGACGGCTTCGAGACGGCGTACAAGGCTGCTACCCGGAGCGGCGGCCCCAGCCTCATCCATGTCCGGATAGCGCCGGGATCGATGGCGAAACTCGGTCGGCCAACCGTCCCACCGCACGAAGTCGCACGCCGCTTCAAGGCCTTCGTCACCCGCGCATTGCCGTAACAGTATCCGCGATGACGCCAAGGGCACGGCGGATCTCCGCCTCCCCGATGGCACCGATGCAACCGATCCGGAAGCTGTCCAGGGCCGTCAGCTTGCCCGGATAAATCACGATGCCGCGTGCGTGCAGGCTGTCGTAGAAGTCGCCGAACCGGAACCTGCCGCCGTCCGGTATCCGGAAGGTGACGATAACCGGAGCCTGTAGCGCGTCGTCCAACCACGGTGAGAAGCCAAGCTCCCGCATCCCGGCGCACAGGACGGCGCAGTTCCGCGAATAGCGAGCGAACCGCCCCGGCACGCCTCCTTCCGCGTCGAACTGGTCCAGCGCCGCATCGAGGGCGGCCAGCACATGGGTCGGCGGCGTGAAGCGCCACTGCCCGTTCGATTCCAACCCGCGCCACTGCGCCTCCAAGTCCAGCGCCAGACTGACGGCGTTGCCCTTCGCCTGCTCAAGCGCCGCGACCTCGGCGATGACGAAGCCGATGCCGGGCACTCCTTCCAGGCACTTGTTGCTGGACGCAAACAGGCTGGTGAACGACACCGCCGCCGCATCGATCCCGATTGCACCGAAGCTGCTCATGGCGTCGATGTGCAGCCGCCGCCCGGCGGCTGCCACCACCTCCGCAACCTCCGCCAGCGGGTTCAGCAGCCCCGAAGTGGTTTCGACATGCACCACCGCCACGTCGGTCACCGACCGGTCCGCCTCCAGCGCCGCCGCGACCGCAGCCGGATCGACCGGCTGGTCCTCCGGCCATTCCAACACCTCATGCGCCCGTCCTGTCACCCGGCAGATCTCCGCCATCCGCCGCCCATAGGCGCCGTTGACCAGAATCAGCAGCCTGCCGTCGCGCGGGATCAGCGTCTGGAGAGCGGCCTCGACCGCGAAGGTCCCGCTGCCCTGGATAGGAACGCAGGTCTTGGCCGCCGCCTCACCCCCGACGATGGCAAGCAATCTCCGCCGGATGCGGGCTGTCAGGTCGATGAAGTCAACATCGCGCGATCCCCAGTCACGCAGCATCGCGCGCCGTGTCGCCGGCGTCGTCGTCAAGGGTCCGGGGGTCAGCAGCAAGGTTTCGCTTGGATTTCCATCCCGGTTTGTCGTCATGCCCTGGGCCTTCTCCTGATCTGGCCATTCGGTTAAAAGTATTTCGATTAACAGTGTAACGATCTCCGGAGATTTTCCACTCTGCGATAAAGTGGGTTCATGTCCCTCCGCGCTGCTTTATGCATTTTCCTGTTGCAGCTACATCTACTGCTGATTGCAGGGGAATCACAAAAAGGGGGAAACGACATGACCACCATCGACAAGTCCAAACGCGCCTTCTTCCGCACGGCCGGCCTCGGCGCCGCAGGAGCCCTCGCCGGCGCGCTGGCGCCAGTCCTGGGAGGATCGGCGCAAGCAGCATCCAAAAAGACCGATCTCAATCCCGAACAGGCCTTGCAGTTGCTGAAAGACGGCAACCGGAACTATCTTACCGACGGTCCTATCCGTCGTGCCGAGGGCCGGGAGCGCCGGCTTGAGATCGCCAGGGGCCAGACGCCGTTCGCCGTGCTGGTGAGTTGCTCCGACAGCCGGGTGCCTCCGGAGCTGCTGTACGGCCGCGACCTCGGCGAGCTGTTCATCGTCCGCAACGCCGGCAATACGGTCGATACCTCCGCCATCGGCAGCATCGAGTATGCCGTTGCCGAGTTGGGCGTGCCGCTGATCGTGGTGATGGGTCACCAGCGCTGCGGCGCCGTCGATGCCGCCGTGTCGGTGGTGCGCGACAACACGGTCTTCCCCGGCAGCATCGGCGCCATGATCGAGCCGATCATCCCCGCCGTCCTGAGCGTGCGCGACAAGCCCGGCGACTTCCTGGACAATGCAGTCCGGGCCAATATCAGCCGGATCGTGAAACGCCTCCGAGAATCGGAACCGACGCTGATCGAACCGCAGCGTGCCGGAAAGCTCAAGGTCGTCGGTGCGCATTATTCGCTGGAGGACGGCTCGGTCGACTTCTTCGACGAGGCCTAATCGAAGGCGTAGACGTCCATGGCGAGCACGCCGTAGGTGTGGCTGCTGTGGACCCGCTCGCCGACGGTTCCCGGTGACGCCGCACCCAGCGCCGTGAACAGCGGCAGCAGGTGTTCCTCGGTCGGATGGTTGCGCTCGGCCGAGGGCGCCAGCCGGCGGTAGTCCAGCAATTCCGCCGTCCTGCCGCCGGATATTGCGCCGGCCACCCAGTCGCCGAATTCCGACACCCAGCCGGGAGGGGCCGAGTCGTAGTCGAAGCCCCGGAACTCGTACAAGTTATGGGTAGCGCTGCCCGACGCCAGCACCAGCACGCCTTCGTCCCGCAGCGGCCGGACCGCCTCGCCCAGTGCCAGATGGGCGGCGGGGCCGCCCTGGCGCAGGATCGACAGTTGCGTGACGGGGATATCCGCCTCCGGATACATCAGCGAAAGCGGGACCCAGGCGCCGTGGTCCAGCCCGCGCTGGGGATCGCGCCGCACAGCGCCCCCTGTCCCCGCCTCCACCAGGCGCGCCGCCCGCTCCGCCAGTTCCGGCGCGCCGGGTGCTGCGTAGCGCATCTGGTAAAGCTCGGCGGGAAAGCCCCGGAAATCATAGATCGTCTCGGGGGCGGACGTGGTCCCGACCGTGGGAACGTCCGTTTCCCAATGGGCCGAGACGACCAGGATCGCCTTCGGCCTGCCGAGCCGTTCGCCATAGCCGCGAAGGAACTCGGCCGCCCCGTGCTTTTCAAGCGCCAGCGTAGGAGCACCGTGCGATACGAACAGGCTTGGGAAGCGGGACATGGACGAACTCCGGCAGTGTCATACGGGACGAGACAGCGTTCCCTGAACTATGCACCCGCGCGCCCCGCATTATAATCCACCGTTCAGTCGATGGACTATATAGTGCGGCGCAACTATCACCCGGTCAGCCCAAAGGAGCGCACCGGAAAGGCTTGACCTCGATCTTCTGCCAGACGCCCTCGGTTACATAGGGATCGGTGGCCAGCCATGCATCCACCGCCGCCCGGTCGGGAAACTCGACGATACAGGACGACCCGACCATGCGGCCGTCCTCGTCCAGGATGGCGCCCCCGACGATCATGCTGCCATTGGCCTTCATGGCGCGGGCGCCAATCAGATGAGCATCGCGCGCCGCCATCCTGCGGTCCAGGGCGCCTTCGTCGGTACCGTCATGGGCTATGATAAGGAACTGCATTTTCTATCGAATCCTTCTGGTTACGGCAGTTGGCGTCATCGTCGAATATCGGCCCGCCAGCCGGCCCGGCACCAGAAAAATGATGGATAGGATGGAATGTTCACTCACCTCCAGGCGTCCACTGAGTCCTGACGGATTGACGGACAGGATGACGGACGGCGGCGGCGCGGAGGAAGTTCGGTATGAGTGAGATGGCGGCGCTGATCGAGCCGCATATCCCGGCCCTGCGGCGCTACGCCTTTGCCCTGATCCGCGACGACGCCTCGGCGGACGACCTTGTTCAGGACTGCCTGGAGCGTGCCGTCTCCCGCTGGCGCCTGCGGCGCGGCGGCGATGTCCGGGCATGGCTGTTCACGATCCTGCACAACCTGTTCGTCAGCCAGCACCGCCAGACGCTCCGGCGGGGATCTCACCGGACATTGGAGGACGTGGAGCATGAAACCGGAATTCCCAGCGGCCAGGAGCATGCCGTCATCCACCGCGACATGCTGCGGGCACTGGCCGCCTTGCCGGAAGAGCAACAGTCGGTCCTGCTGCTGATCGGGGTGGAGGATCTATCCTACGCCGAAGCCGCCGGCATCGTCGGCGTGCCGGTCGGAACGATCATGTCGAGACTGAGCCGGGCACGGAACCGGCTGCGCCGCCTCCTCGACGGCGACCTTAAGAACGAGGAGCGTCCGACGACGCTCAGGAGAATCAAATGATGGGAGGCATGCCGATCGGCGACGACGACCTGCACGGCTACGTGGACAAGCGCCTGCCCCCGGAACGGATGGCGGCGGTCGAAACCTACATCGCAACCCACCCGGATGCCGCCGCCCAGGTCCTTCAGTACCAGGAACAGCGGCAGGCGCTGCGCTCCGCCCTTCAGCATAAATACGACGAACCCGTCCCGGTCCGCCTGCGGGTCGCCGGCATCCAGACCGAACGCCGCCGCCGGTGGCGGCGAAGCCTCGGCCGGATCGCGGCATCGGGGCTATGGCTGCTGATCGGTGCGGCGGGAGGCTGGATCGCCAACGAAGAACTGACCGCCGGCCGAACGGCGCCGGTCACGGCGGCGTCACCCTCGCCGGTAAACGAGATCGCCCAGGAAGCACTGGCGGCCCACCGAATCTACACCGCCGAAGTCAGGCACCCGGTCGAAGTGGACGTCACCCAGGAAAAGCACCTTGTCGAGTGGCTGTCCAAGCGCCTTGCCCGTCCCCTGCGTGTCCCGGACCTCTCGGCCCAGGGATACCAGCTCATGGGCGGCCGGCTGCTGCCTGCCTCCGCCGGCCCCGCCGCCCAGCTCATGTACGACGACGGCACCGGACGTCGGCTCACGGTCTACCTGACGGCGGAGGACGGCGGCGAAACCTCCTTCCGCTACGTCCATGACAAGGAGCTTGGCGGCTTCTACTGGCGCGACGCCGGCTTCGGCTACGCGGTCCTGGGGCAGGCCGACCGGCGGGACCTGCTGGCGACGGCGGAGGCGATCTACCGCCAGACCGGCGACGCGATGCCCGTTTCCGGAAGGTAGCGGCTGATATCTCCGACTCAGCGGTCGGAAGCAGATTCGAAGCCGTTCAGGAAGCTCGTCAGGTTGGCAGCCAGATGATCGACCGCGTAGCCGCCTTCCTGGACCACGACGGTCGGCAGACCGGCTTCGGCGACGGTGCGGCCAAGCCTGCCGAACCCTGGAGTGGTAACGCCGAAGGCCGCCAGTGGGTCGTCCTTGAAGGTGTCGAACCCGAGCGACAGCACCATCAGCGACGGCGCGAAGCGCCGGATCGACGCCAGCCCGTCGCGGACCGCCGCCAGGAAACCGTCTTCCGAAGTCCCGAGCGGCAGCGGCATGTTGAGGTTGAAGCCTTCGCCCCGTCCAGCGCCGCGCTCATGCGCATGCCCTGCCATGAAGGGATAGAATTCGCGCGGATCGGCGTGGATCGACACGACGAACACGTCGTCGCGCTGCCAGAAGACGGCTTGGGTACCGTTGCCATGGTGGACATCGACATCGAACACCGCGACACGCGGCGGCAAACCTCGACCCGTCAGCAGCCGAAACGCTTCCTGTGCCGCGATGGCGGCATTGTTCAGGTAACAGAAGCCCCCCGCCATGTCGCGGCCCGCATGGTGTCCCGGCGGACGGCAGAGGGCATAGGCGGCCGGCTCCTCGCCCGACGCCACGACCCGCGCCGCCGCCACAGCGCAGTCCGACGCTGCCTTTGCAGCGGCCCAGGTCCCTTCCGCGATGGGACAGGCGGTATCGCTCATGTGATATCCCGCCTGCCCAACCACACTGGTCGGGTACGACAGCATGTCCGGCCCGCGATGGACGTTGGGGATCACGGCGGACGACGCGTCCGGCAGCTTCATCCAGCGCGCATGCGCGGTTTGCAGGAACGCGAGATATTCCGGCGAATGGACGGCGGCCCGTGCCGCCGGTCCGGCATCCGGCGCCTGCTCGACCCGGTCGCCACGCCGATTCAGCGCGTCGAGCACCGCCGCCACCCGCTCCGGCTTCTCCGGCACCGGCTTCGGCTGCCCGCGCACGAGGAACTGCGGCGGCTGGTGCAAAACGGTGTCGGGATGATGGAAACAGCGCATCGCAATTCTCCCAGGGCAATCATTCCGGCCAAGGAATCTCCGGACCCATCGGGATCTTCATACCGCGAAACGCTTCTCGGCGCCGTCAGGAATCTGCCCGCCGATCGGCACTTGCCGACCTGACGGGCAATGCCTCCGGCGCCAAGGCCCGTACCGGACCCCTAGTGCTGGGTCGTCGTGGTCTTGTTCTCTCTCATCATGTCGGCAATGGCTACGGCGGTCGGAACCCCAATGATCACGATGGCAAGCAGCAGTCCCATGACGTCACCTCTTCAATCGGATGAACAAGATCGGCGGATGAACAAGATCGGGTCGCGCAGCCAGTATAACGGCGTTTAGACCGGTCAGTCTCCGATATACCAGCCGCATACCTCTAAAGAGAGGCGAGTAGGTAGGATTGACCGGCGCCAGGACAGGAACAATCGCCGAACCGAATTGCGGCAAGTTCACGGCATTAAAACTTATATTCAATATTTATTGGATTTGAGGAGTTCTCAAACGGGGTATACCGGTAACCATTCTTTAACCAGAGTTTGCGCATTATTCATGACTTATCTTGAAGGTCAGAGCCATGATGACGTCAACCGCCGACCCGCCCTTGAAGCTGACAGCCACCGCAGGGCTGCGCATCCTGATCTGCGAGGACGATCCGCTGGCCGCCATGGATTTCGCTGAAATCCTGCGGAATGCCGGTTGTCAGGTCGTCGGCCCCACCTATACCGCCGTGGAAGCGCTGGCCGAATCATACCTGTGCTTGCCCGATCTGGCCCTGATCGACATCGGCCTGAAGGGAATGATCGACGGCATCTCCGTCGCCGCCGAACTGGCCCCCCTTGGTGTGCCGGTCATTTTCCTGACCGGCGATTACCAGCGCGCTGGTCATGAAGGCAGGGAACTTGCGACGGATATCCTGATCAAGCCGGTTTCCGAAAAGGCGATCCTTCGCGCGGTTGCATCGGCGCTCCATCTGGATCAGGATTGATCGCAAAGATCCGTTTCCTGTAGAAAACCCGCCGATAGACGCCGCCCGAAAGACCTTGCCGGAACATTCAAGTACAGCGCCCGGTTTCAGCATCCAGCAAGACGGGGCTTCTCAGGCTATGTCGCCGCCGGGTATAAGTTGATGATGCGACCTCAAACCTACTTCCAGAGATCGATGCATCCGACTGTTGCCTCCTCTTCACGACGGATGCCGTGGACGCATCTGGGCTGGCCGGTACTGGTCGCAACCTTGGGGATTCTTGCTACCGTCGTCGCGACCGTCGCGACCTGGAGATCGGTCGAGCAGACCGATCAGGAGCGTTTCCTTCGCGGGGTCGAACAGGCCCATACCGCGATGCTCGACCGCATGGACACCTATATCGCCGTTATCCGGGCCACTGCCGCCCTGTTCGCCGCGAGCGAGCAGGTGACGCGGACGGAGTTCAGCGCTTTCGTCGAGAAGCTGACCCTGGGGGAACGCTATCCCGGCATCCAGGGCATCGGCTTCAGTATCCATGTGCCGCCCGGTCAGGTGGCGCGGCTCGAAGCTGACATGCGGACCCAGGGAGTGGAGGGGTTCCGGGTCTGGCCCGACGATCCTCGGGAAGAGGTCAATTCGATCATCTATATCGAACCGATGGACCGCCGGAACCGGGTGGCGATAGGCTTCGACATGTCGGTCGATCCGGTACGCCGCACCGCCATGGAACGGGCACGCGATTCGGGCGAGCCCGCCGCTTCCGGAAAGGTCCGGCTCGTCCAGGAGATCGACGGGCAGGCGCAGGCGGGCTTCCTGATCTACGTCCCGGTATACCGGGGCGACGTCGTCCCGGATACGGTCGAGGAGAGACGCCGCCTGTTCTTGGGGCATGCCTATGCCCCCTTCCGCGCCGACGACCTGCTCGGCCGGGTCCTGGGGGTAGAGACGCGGCCCTATCTGGCGCTCGAGGTCCATGACGGTGACCCGGCCGCCGGGACGCTGATGCACCGGTCCGGCGACTGGACCGTCTACGGCGATGTCCGATACCGGACCGAGCGTTCCGTGGACGTGGCCGGCCGGCGCTGGACCGCCTCCTATATCGCGGGTCCCGGCCTGGAAGCGACGTCGGGCCGCTGGCTGGTCGTCGTCGTCGCCGTCGGCGGACTGTTCGCGACTGTCATGCTGCTGCTCGCCGCGTGGTTCCAGGCGCGCGCCCGCGCCGAGGCGGAACGCGCGTCTGCATCTGAGGTGCTGCGGGCACAAGAACTCGAGATCATCAACACCGTCGGCGCGGAGGTTTCGGCCCAACTCGACCTCGACCGGCTGGTCCAGTCGATAACCGACGCCGCGACCCGTGTTTCCGGCGCTCAAGTCGGCGCCTTTTTCTACAATGTCCACGACGAGCGCGGCGAATCCTACATGCTGCACGCGCTGTCCGGCGCCAATCCGCGCCTGTTCAAGGGCTATTCCATGCCCCGCAACACGGAACTGTTCGCCCCCACCTTCCGGGGCGAGGCTCCCGTGCGGTCCGACGACATCACCAAGGACCCCCGCTATGGCCGCAATGCGCCGCATGGCGGCATGCCGCCGGGTCATCCCATGGTGCGCAGCTATCTCGCGGTCCCGGTGGTCTCACGCTCCGGCGAAACCCTGGGCGGGCTGCTGCTGGGCCATAACAAGCCCGGCGTCTTCACCGTCCGGGCCGAGCGGCTGGTCGTGGGGCTGGCGGCCCAGGCCGCCGTGGCCGTCGACAACGCCCGGCTGTTCGGCGCCGTCCAGAAGGAGGCCGAGCGCCGCAAGCTGCTGCTCGACGAACTCAACCACCGGGTCAAGAACACGCTGGCCGCCGTCCAGTCGATCGCGCGCCAGACCTCCCGCTCGGCGCAGACGCCGGAGGACTTCGCCGCCTCCTTCGAAGGGCGTCTGTTCGCGCTGTCCCATACCCATGACCTGCTGACGCGCGGCAACTGGGAAAGCGCTCCCCTGGTGGAACTCGCCCGGTCCGAGTTGGCGCCCTACGGCCATGGCCGCGCCGTGGTGAACGGTCCGCCGGTATGGCTGCCGCCCCAGGACGCGGTGGCGATCGGCATGGCCTTCCACGAACTGGCGACCAACGCCGCCAAATACGGCGCCCTGTCTATGGCCGGCGGCCACGTGCGGGTCGGCTGGTCGGTCGTCACCTGCGGCGGGAAGCCCTGGCTCAAGGTCGTGTGGGAGGAAGCCGGCGGACCTTCCGTCGTGGCGCCCCTGCGGCGCGGCTTCGGGACGAAGCTGCTGGGCGGCGGTCTGGCCAACCAACTGGACGGCATCGTCACCCTGGACTTTCCAGCCGCCGGCGTCCGTTGCGTGATCGAGTTCCCGCTCGCTACCGGCGCTGCCGCCGGAGTGGAGACGAGAATGGCCGCCGGGGCCGTGGCGTGACCGGGCCTGGAAGCCTCCAGGCGCTCCGCGTCCTCATCGTCGAGGACGAGATGCTGGTCGCCATGGAACTTGAGGAAGCCCTGAAGAGCTGCGGCTGTCTGGTAATCGGACCCGCGTCCCGTATCCGCCACGCCCTCCAGCTCGCCAGCGAGGCGGAAATCGACGCGGCCGTGCTCGACGTCAACGTCGCGGGTGAAAAGGTCTTTCCGGTCGCCGAGGTACTTGCCCGGCGCGGCGTGCCGTTCGTGTTCGCCACCGGCTACGGCGCCTCCGGTATCGACGACGTCTACCGCAACAGCCCCATCCTTCAGAAACCCTATCCGGAAGCGGCCCTGGCCCTGGCGCTGGCCGACGCCCTGTCCCGCGCGGCGCCCTGATACCGCAGCCCCCTGACGCCCCATCCCCCGACGCCAAGCGCCTCACGCTTTGGCTTCATCGGCCGGCAGCGTGAAGTGAAAGGTGGCGCCGTTCGGGATGTTGTTCGCCATCCACAGCCGCCCGCCATGGGACTCGACGATCGATTGGCAGATCATCAGGCCCATCCCGAGCCCGGTCGATTTGGTCGTGAAGAAAGGCTCGAAGATCCGGCTCTCATGCTTGGCTTCCAGTCCGGTGCCCGCGTCCTCGACCGACACGACGATGCTGCCGTCGTCGTGAAGGGCGGACCTGATGCGAAGTACCCGCGCCCGGTCGGTGACGGTGCTCATGGCGTCCATCGCATTGGTCATCAGGTTTGACAGGACCTGCTGAAGCTGGACCGGATCGCCGGTGACCGCCGGCAGATTTCCGTCCAGGTCGGTCTGCACCGAGACGCGGTTCAGCCGCGCCTCGCTCCGGGTATGCCCGAGCACTTCCTGAATCAGCTCGTTGACGTCGAGCGGTACCCTGTCCCGCGTTCCCTTCCTGAACACGGTCCTGACGCTTTCGATGATCCTGGCGGCGCGATGGCCATCGGCGACGATGCTCTTCAGCGCCGCCTTCGTCTCGTCCAGATCGGGTTCCGCCCTTTGCAGCCAGCGCAATCCCGCATCGGCATGGGTCACCATGCTCGCCAGCGGCTGGTTGACCTCGTGGGCGATCGAGGCCGACAAGACTTCCATGGTTGTCAGGCGCGCTTCCCGTATCCGGCGTTCCGCCGAGACCGACCGGGCGAGCTGGGCGTACAACGTCGTCGTTTCCGACAGCAGGACGAGCAGGACGAGGCTCCCCGACATCAGCCCGTAGATGCGACCGGCCCACCAGCCGACGCTGAAGCGGCCGGCGCTGATATATCCAAGAAGGAACGTTTCGATCAGCCAGACGCACAGGACCACCATCAGCCAGAGGTCCAGCACCGAGCGCCGCCGCGACCACAGCAGAGTCAGCGCCATCAGGGAAAGGACCGAAGCGCTCGCCGGAACGTAGCTCCACACCTGCGAGACTTGCGAGCCGTCGGCCATCAGGCGCGGCAGCACGGCGTCGCCGGAAACGCTGAGCCAGGTCAGCCCGCAGACACCGGCGGCGACCACCGCGATGCTTGCCGGAACAACCCTGCGGACGGGTCCGCGCAGATCCCCCTCGGGCGGACACTCAAACTTCAGCACCGCGTACAGCAGGACGAAAAACGGCAGCCCCACGCGCCGGACCGCCGCGAGCAGGGCGGTACCCTGAAGCCCGGCGTCGAGCAGGCCGGCAGGTCCGAACACGCCGGGAAATGTGAGCGCCCAGGGGATTATCAGCAGCGCCGTGGACAGATAGCCGGCCGCGAGGACCAGCATGGCGCGGGAGCGCTGGATCGAGACCAGGACGAACAGCAGCGCCGACGTGATCACCTCGGTCATCAGCACGGCGGTCGCATAGGCCGGCAGCAGGATTTCCGTATCGTCGAGCCGGACACGCGCGAAGGGCACGGTGACCACCAGCGCCAGAACCAGGGTCAGCAGCACCCAGCCGGCCAGCCGGATCTGTTCCCGGCTGGCCGGCACTGTCGAGACGAGAAATCTCTGGTCGTCCGGCAGTTCGCTCGCCGGACTCAGCATGCACAGCCCAAATCGATCCAATTCAAGGTAAACCGCCCCCGACGATCTCCGACAATACCAACGTATATATAAAAGAGACGCAGAGGCAATATCGCCCCCCTACCGGATTCTTCATGCTGCGCGGCATCGCAGAGAAACAAATCCCAGAGAATCAGGAAGAGGGACGAGACATGGGCATCACCACCAAGCCGGAGCTTCTGACTCCGACCAACTGTCAGATCATCTTCATCGACCAGCAGCCGCAGATGGCGTTCGGCGTCCAGTCGATCGACCGTCAGGTCCTGAAGAACAACACCGTGGCGCTCGCCAAGGCGGCGAAGGTATTCAACATCCCGGTGACGCTGACGACGGTGGAAACGGAAAGCTTCTCGGGCCACACCTATCCCGAACTGCTCGGCGTCTTCCCGGACCATCCGATCCTCGAGCGTACCTCGATGAACTCCTGGGACGACCAGAAGGTCCGCGATGCGCTGGCGAAGAACGGCCAAAAGAAGGTCGTCGTCTCGGGCCTGTGGACGGAAGTCTGCAACAACAGCTTCGCCTTCTCCGCGATGGCCGAGGGCGGCTACGAGATCTTCATGGTCGCCGACGCCTCCGGCGGCACCAGCAAGGAAGCGCATGATTACTCCATGCTGCGCATGATCCAGGCCGGCGTCGCACCGGTGACATGGCAGCAGGTGATGCTGGAATGGCAGCGCGACTGGGCGCACCGCGACACCTACGACGCCGTCATGAACATCGTTAGAGAGCATTCCGGCGCCTACGGCATGGGTGTCGATTACGCCTACACGATGGTCCACAAGGCGCCCGAGCGCGTCAAGCACGGCCAGCGCCTGGACCCCGTCGCCGCGAACAAGCTGGCTGCCGAATAACACGGCGCAGCCTTTTCCTTCCCGTGGCGAGAGGTTTTGCCATGAAAGCCTATGTCATAACTCTCGCCGTCGGGCTGCTGGTCGGCGTCCTCTACGGCCTGCTGAACGTGCGCTCCCCTGCCCCGCCGGTGATAGCCCTGATCGGGCTGCTCGGCATCCTGATCGGCGAGCAGATCCCGCCCTTGGCCAAGCGGCTGCTGGGCGGTCAGGCCATCACCGTATCGGCGATCCGCGAGCATTGCGGCGAGCACGTCTTCGGACGCCTGCCCACCGGCCAGCTCTCCCCCGCTCAGTCCGCAGCCAAGCCGAAGACCGCAGCATGACCGATCCCAACCGCCGCGACATCATCGCCGGCGCCACGGCGCTCGGCCTCACAGCCCTGATGAGGACTCCCGCCATGGGCCAGACCGCCACTCCCGACCTGATCCTGATCAACGGCAAGTTCACCACGCTCGACCGGTCGAACCCCGCTCCCCAGGCGGTGGCAATCACCGGCGGCCGTTTCTCCGCCGTCGGCGACGCGGCCGACGTCATGGCGGCCAAAGGGCCTTCCACCAGGGTCATCGACCTCGGGGGTCGCCGCGCCATCCCCGGCCTGTGCGACAACCACATCCACGTCATCCGGGGTGGGCTGAACTTCAACATGGAACTGCGCTGGGACGGCGTCACCAGCCTCGCCGACGCGATGGACATGCTGAGGCGGCAGGTCGCGAATACGCCGGCTCCCCAGTGGGTCCGCGTAGTGGGGGGCTTCACCGAGCACCAGTTCGCCGAAAAGCGCCTGCCGACGCTGGAGGAGATCAACCGGGCCGCCCCCGACACTCCCGTCTTCATCCTGCATCTCTACGACAGGGCGCTGCTGAACGCGGCTGCCCTGCGGGTCATCGGCTACACCAAGGACACCAAGGACCCGCCCGGCGGCATCATCGAGCGGGACGCCCAGGGCAACCCGACCGGCCTGCTGATCGCCAGCCCCAATGCCGGCCTCCTCTATTCGACGCTCGCCAAGGGGCCGAAGCTGCCGTTCGAGTATCAGGTGAACTCGACCCGGCACTTCATGCGCGACCTCAACCGGCTCGGCGTGACCAGCGTGATCGACGCCGGCGGCGGCTATCAGAACTACCCGGAGGACTACGAAGTCATCGACCGGCTGCACAAGGACGGTGAGCTGACGCTGCGGATCGCCTACAACCTGTTCACCCAGAAGCCGAAAGAAGAGAAGGAAGACTTCCTGCGCTGGACATCCCAGTCCAAATACCAGCAGGGCGACGACTACTTCCGGCTGAACGGGGCTGGCGAGATGCTGGTCTATTCCGCTGCCGATTTCGAGGATTTCAGGGTCGAACGTCCCGACATGCCGCCGGAAATGGAGGGCGAGCTTGAGCAGGTCGTCCGCGTCCTGGCCCAGAACCGCTGGCCCTGGCGGCTGCACGCGACCTATGACGAGACGATCTCGCGCTCCCTCGACGTCTTCGAGAAGGTCAACGCGGAAATCCCGTTCCAGGGCCTGCACTGGTTCTTCGACCATGCCGAGACGATCAGCGACAAGTCGATCGACCGCATCGCCAAACTGGGCGGCGGCATCGCCGTCCAGCACCGGATGGCCTATCAGGGCGAATACTTCGTGGAGCGCTATGGCAACGAGGCGGCCGAACACACGCCGCCGGTCAAGCGCATCATGGATGCGGGCGTCAAGATCTCCGCCGGCACCGACGCCACCCGCGTCGCGTCCTACGACCCCTGGGTCTCGATCGCGTGGCTCGTCACCGGCAAGACCCTGGGCGGACTGCGGCTCTATCCGGAGCGGAACTGCCTGGACCGCGAGACGGCGCTGCGGATGTGGACGGAGAACACGACCTGGTTCTCCAACGAGGAAGACAAGAAGGGCAACATCAAGACCGGCCAGCTTGCCGATCTGGCCGTCCTCGACCGTGATTATTTCGAGGTGCCAAGCGACGACATCCGGCACCTGCAATCGGTCCTGACCATCGTCGATGGCAAGCCGGTCTACGGCGCCGGCCCCTTCGCCGGCCAAGCCCCGTCACCCCCGCCCGCGATGCCGGACTGGTCGCCGGTCCGCACATTCGGCGGCTACCACAAGCAGACCGCCGACGCCCGGTCCGGTCAGGTGGAACGCGTCGCCGCGTCGGCCTGCGGCTGCGCCAGCGGCTGCGGCGTCCACGGCCATGCCCACGCCGACGCCTGGGGCGCCACCGTCCCGGTCTCCGACCTCCGTACTTTCTGGGGAGCGCTCGGCTGTTCCTGCTGGATGGTTTGAGGCTGGGAGGGAGGATAAGCAGGGTAGCCGTCTCCGCCGCAACCGGTTTGGCTACCATCCCTCCCGCCGACCAATCGCCGTCTTCCGGCATCCGTGAACCAGCCCAAAAACGAAAGGCGCCGTTATTGGCGCTCTTTCAGCGGCGATGACCTGATCGAGCCACTAAGCCAAGGTTCTGTACTGGCGGCTGGATGGTCAGGCATTCTCGTCAAGATAGTTGTACTTTGCGTCCATCTCGGAATTAGCAATCTGCTCGACCAGCCATTCAGGCAAATCTTCGGTTGCCATAGCCTGCTTGGCGCGCTTCTTCAATCGCGCGCACTCTTCAGCCGATACGATGACAACTGATGGCTTGTTATAATGTGAGACGTGCACAGGCTCTTCCTCGGCGACCATCCTGTACTCGCCGAAGTTTTTCTGCACATCTCCTGAACTCACTTGCGGCATGGCCATCTCCACAGCATTCCTACGGAAAATGTTGCGGAACATGTCGGCTATTATCAAGCCGCTTTTGAAGGTGGCGTAGGTCGGTCTAGAGCGTCTTCACTAAGTCAGCGCCTCTCGGGTTGAGCCCAGGAACGACGGAGCGGGTGGTCCGCTCCGTCGTTCCTTTCAGCTCGCGATCAGCCCCCGCAACTGCCGGTTCGCAACCGCCAGCATGGCGAGATCGACCCGCGCCACGCCGCGCAACTCGGTCAGAAGCTGGCTGATGCGGTCCACCGGTCCCTGGCGGGCGCCGGCCCAGGTCGCGATGGCCGCTTCGTGCGACAGGCCGTCGTTCAGGATGCGGGCGGTCAGGTCGCTTTGCAGACCGTAGAGGTCGTCGATGATCGCGCTGACCGCCTGCTTCTGCCAGTGGTTCTCGGTCTTGACCTTGGCCGCCTTGGCGCGCAGCCACTCCATGCCGAAACGGTGGCCCAGTTCGAAATAGACCCGCGCCGCGTCCGGCACGTCGCGCCGGCTCAACCGGGCGATTCGGGTGATGTCCAGGGCCGATGCCAGGATGCCCAGGCTCGCCACCCGGCGGGCCAGTTCGACCGGAACGCCCTGCTCGATCCAGTGGCCGGCACGCTCGTCCAGCTGTGCCCTGTCGTCCTCGCCGATCACCGTGTCCAGGCTGGCGGTCAGCTCCTCGACGCCCGGCGTATAGTTGGAAGCCTCTGCGCCGAGGTCGAGCGGCTGGGGAACGTTCGTCAGGAACCAGGGGATCGTCCGGTTCATCAGGCCTTGGGTAGCCGCGATCATCTCGTACTGAGCAGCCGCCGGCACCTTGTTGTCCAGCGCCTCGATCCCCGTCCACAAGGCTCTCAACGCGAAGGCGTCGCGGCTGACGGTATAGGCCCGCGCGATGTCGCCCGGTCCGGCCCCTGTTTTGTCCGCCATCTCCGTCACGAAGGTAGGGCCGACCCGGTTGACCATGCTGTTGGTCGCATATGTCGCGATGATCTCGCGGCGCAGCCGGTGCCGTTCGATCGCCTCCCTGTAGTCGCGCCGCAGCGCCTTGGGGAAGTATTTGACCAGGTCGTCGGCCATGCGCGGATCGTCCGGCAGATTCGAGTCGAGCAACTGGTCGTACAGGGTGATCTTCGAATAGGCCAGCAGCACCGCCAGTTCCGGCCGGGTCAATCCCAGCCCGCGACCGGCGCGGGCCGCGATCTCCTCCTCGTCCGGCAGGAACTCGATGGCGCGGTTCAGGTGGCCGGCCTTCTCCAGCACCCGCATGAAGCGGGCCTGCTCCTCGAGCCCGCCCACTCCGGCGGCGCCGGCAACGCTGATCGCCTGCGGCTGGAGGTAGTTGTCGCTCAGCACCAGTTCGCCGACCTCGTCGGTCATGCTCGCCAGCAACTGGTCGCGCTGCTTCAGCGTCATGTCGCCACGGGCCAGCACGTCGCCGGTCAGCACTTTGATGTTGACCTCGTGGTCGGAGGTATCGACGCCAGCGGAATTGTCGATGGCATCGGTGTTGATCCGCCCTCCGCCATGATCGGCGGCACCGCTCTGGGCGAACTCGATCCGGCCGCGCTGGGTGACGCCCAGGTTGGCGCCCTCGCCGACGATCTTGGCGCGGACCTCGCGCCCGTCGATGCGGGTGGCGTCGTTGGCCTTGTCGC
>DASQKT010000291.1:0-10869 GCA_035630415.1 Skermanella sp. | reverse complement strand
GGAACGGTGATTCAGCCTGTCACATTGTTGATCCGCCTGGAGTAGGAAAAATCCCATTGACATCATTAGTCCAAACCGTACTATATCTCCCATCGATGCAGATCGACTGAGGTGGGAAACCGCTAATAGCATCGACACCGCCAGGGTTTTCCTGGTCACTTGCTTATGGCTGTGAGTCTCATTGAGGCTTGGGTTGTCGAGGGACTACATCATGGGCGACCTTGTGGTCGCCTTTTGATTTTTGGTCGCTTCTTTCTCCCGAATGCTGTCCTAACTGATGCTGTGGCGCTGGTTTCGTCACACGCCGATTTCGGGCTATGCTGCCCGGTTCGAATTCACGATCTCCTCCGCCAGCCTGCCGAAAGGTCGCTTCTCCGCTGTTCCAACCGGCTGGTTCCTGGCATAAGCACTTTCAATGAACATGCTCAGCCAATAGGGATCGGTGCTATCACGATCACTTACTTTTTGACGCAAATTGAAGAAAATATAGTATCTTTGGCCGCCTCGCAGCGGCGGCACCATATCCATATTGTAGAAAAGCCAGTTTGGCTTCTCTTTGGGTTTGAGAATTAGCGATGCCGGTTTATTGAACAAATCTTTAACTAGGCCGGGTAAGATCAATGAATGTGCATGCCGGATTGGGCAAAATATCCGTTTTGTACGTTTATCAGTGAAGATGTAACTTCCCGAATTTATAGCATCGCCTTGTTTGTGCTCTTCGCTATAGCAGTGCGTGCTGTAAGTTACTTCGACCTTGTAGTTCAGTTTCTTTCCGTTCTGGCCGATCCAACTGAACTGATAAGCCTGAGAATGTGGAATATGGGAAAGGTCGTAAGACGTATTAGCATGTGTGATGGATTTCGGGTGCATACAACCATTCTCATATTTAGGCCATATGCGTTACCATAATTGCAGTGATTTTCAAGCTTATTTTATGTAATTAATCACTTCTGACGCTCTATCCGTTCAGGAAGGGCACCCAATTTCAGCTTTGTTAGCAGCATTCGGAGGCAAAGCAGGGGCGACGGGTGGGATCGGCGCGCCCAGCTTCCTTCATTGGATTATCTCGGATCGCGCTTCAGGCCACGTTTCTCAAGTTCTTCCAGGTACTCCACCCAAAGCTCGTCCTGGTGCTCGCCAAGCTCGTACAGGTACTTCCACGAGAAGATGCCGCTGTCGTGCATGTCGTCGAACTGAATCCGGAGCGCGTAGTTGCCGACCGGCTCCAGTCCCATGATGCCGACATGGCGCCGGCCCGATACCGTCTGCTTCTGGCTGGGATTATGGCCCTGAACCTCGGCCGACGGGCTTTCCACCCGCAGGAATTCCGCCGGCAGCGAGAACTTGCGGCCGTTGTCGAACTCGATCTCCAGCCGCTTTTCCGCCTTCTTCAAGCGGACCTCGACCGGCCAGTGCTGCGTGCCGAACGGGTCGGTGGCGAACGACTCGCTGGGTCCCGTCATGATCAGTGACCCGTCTTCGGACCTGAGGGGTGGGCCGTATCGGCGTCCAATGTCCGGGCCTCGTCCACCAGCATGATCGGGATGCCGTCGCGGATGGGATAAGCCAGACCGGCACGCTCGCTGATCAACTCCTGCGCCGCCGCGTCGTAGGACAGCGGCCCCTTGGTCAGCGGGCAAACCAGGATTTCCAGCAGCTTCGGATCGACCTTGGCGGTCGAGCCCGACTTGGTATCGCTCACGTCCTTACCCCTCCAGATATCACGTCGAAAAAATCAGTGCCGCGCCATCGTATCGCCCCCGCGCTTGTCCAGCACGGACATTTCGATGATGGCGACCATCATGCTCGCCCGTTCCGACAGGGACCCGCATTCCAGCAGGGCCTGCTTCTCCGACGGCTCGAACGGGCAGATCATGGCGAGCGACGTCACCAGCCTCTCGTCCGGCGTGGAGTCTATGGCATCCCAGTTCGCCGAGATACCCTGGATCTTGAAATACGTCTTCAATCCCTCGACCAGGCGGGCACGATCGAACAGGGCCGGTCCCGACTCCTCCAGATCGGCCGCGAACCGCTCCCACGACACGTCGACGCGGCGGTAGCCGCGCACGATCGGCAGCTCCCGCACCGTCTCGAACCGGCAGACGCCGGTCAGCGTGATCAGGTACCGGCCATCGTCGGTCTCGCTGAAGCTGGTGATCCGGCCGGCACAGCCGATCGGATAGACCGGCGGCACGCTGGCGCGGCTCAGGGGGTCCGACGGCTGGATGATGCCGATCATCCTGTTGCCGGACAGAGCGTCCTCGGTCATCGCCAGATAGCGAGGCTCGAAGACGTTCAGCGGCAACTTGCCGCGGGGCAGCAGCAGCACCCCGGTCAGCGGAAAAATCGGCACGATTTCCGGCAATTGGTCGAAGGTTGGGTCGAACGGGTTTGGGCTCATGAAAATAAGATAGATGACAACTTCCGTCTTGCCATGAGGGTAAGCTTGTCAGTCGGCCCAAAAGCCTCGAAAAATTTTACGAGCTGCTTGCGGGCCTGCTGCTCGTTCCACTCCCGATCGCGCCGGACCAGTTCCAGCAGCTCTTCGACAGCCTCCTCCCGCTTGCCGGATGCGTAATAGGCCATCGCAAGGTCGAACCGGGCCTCATGGTCGTTGGGATCGGCGGCCAGCCGGGCCGTCAGGTCGTCCACCGGGCCGACCGAAGCGCTCTGCTCCGCCAGATCCAGCGCGCTGCGGGCGGCGATGACTTCGGCGTTCTTCGCCTGCTCCGGTGTCGCGCCGTCCAGCAACTGGCGGGCACGGTCGAAATCGGACACCGAGATCAGGCAGCGGGCCAGCCCGGCGAAGGCCGAGGCATTGGCCGGCTCGTGCTGAAGGATCTGGTTGTAGATGCTGCTGGCGGTGGCGGCATCCCCCGCTTCCAAAGCTTCGGCGGCGGCGTCGAGCGCCTCTTCCAGCCCGTCGTCGGCGGCACCGCCGCCCATCTTGACCAGCCGGTCGATGAACTGCTTGATCTGCGATTCCGGCTGGGCGCCGGCGAAACCGTCGACCGGGCGGCCCTGGAAAAAGGCATAGACCGCCGGGATCGACTGGATGCGGAGCTGGCCCGCGATCTGCGGGTTCTTGTCGATGTCGATCTTGACCATCCGCACGGCGCCCTTGGCGGCCCGCACGTTCTTTTCCAGCAGCGGCCCGAGCTGCTTGCACGGCCCGCACCAGGGCGCCCAGAAATCGACGATGACCGGGACGGTGCGCGACGCTTCCATGACATCGGCCATGAAGGTGGCGTCGCCGCTGTCCTTGATCAGGTCGGCAGGTGGCTGAGATCCGGCGCCGGGCGCGTTGAACATAGTCTGCATGGGTGCGTCCTGTTTCTTCTTGAAGAGCGGCAGCGAGTGCGCCTGATTCCGAGGTTCGCGTTTAGATGAGCCTTACCGGTCCAACCCACAAGATCAACCAGTGAGGTCTGGAGCGCCGGGGCGTTCAGGCAAGGTCGGCAATCTGCGCTTCGTGACCGGTCGCGCGCAAGAATTTCAGCAGGTCGTCCGAGCGGATCGCCGTGGTCCGGCCATTGTCCAGCGGATGGTAGTTCAGCAGCTCGTGCGCCATCATCGCCTGCTCCAGCACCACCGTCACCCGATGCTCCGTATCGTTGATGACGGCGAACGGCGTCACCGATCCCGGCCGGACGCCCAGCACTTCCCACAGCAGGTCGCCGTTGCCGAACGACAGCCGGGCGGAACCGATCCGCTTGTCCAGCGTCTTGAGATCGACCTTGCTGTCCTCCAGCGCCACCACCAGCCACAGCCGGCCCTTCTTGTCCTTCAGGAACAGGTTCTTGCAGTGGCCGCCGGGCAGGGTACCGCGCAGCGCCTGCGCTTCCTCCACCGTGAAGACGGGCGGGTGAGTGTGGGTCGTCGTCTGGATGCCGAGACCGTCGAGATAGGCGATGAGCGCCTCCGGTGACGTTGGCATCGGGGTTTGGTCTGGTGTCTGGTCGGCTTGCGGTGCCTGGTCTGCGTGGTCGGGCATGGCGGCAACCTTGATGTTCCGGCTGATAGGGCGGCGCTGTTATAGCCCGAAGCGGCGGGACGGCAAACCGCTGCCGCTGCCCTATCGCCGAAAAAGCAAAAAAGAGCCTTGCAAAGGCATCCGGCATCCGTATTATCCGCGCTCACCGCTGGTCAACACCCGGACCAGCCGCCAATGCGGGCGTAGCTCAGGGGTAGAGCACAACCTTGCCAAGGTTGGGGTCGAGGGTTCGAATCCCTTCGCCCGCTCCATTTTCTTCCTGTATTCTTTCCATACGATTAGATTGTATTCAGAGCCCCTATGGGGCTTTTCTGCGTTGCGCATCCGCAAGCTTCGATCGCCTTCGCCTGCCCCTGGCGCCGCTCAAGGCAGCCATAGCCAGCCTTTACGTAGGCGGGGCGTTCCAATGAAAATCAGTTGGAGATCCAGGCTCTCTAACCCCGCAGGTAAAGCCTGCATGGTCGTGAACGGCATTCAGCAAGCTGATGCGTAAACCTTCGGAGGACGGAACCTCCATTCACGACTTAACCCAACTCTTGAGTTCCACAAAAGCCCGCCGTAACCGCTCGTTCGGTGGGGGAGGATTTACCAGTGCATCGAAGAATGCGACCCGGTCCTGTTCGGAAAGCGTAAGCGTTTCATGCTCTGCTATCGTACGACGAGCAGCTTCCGTAAGCACGGCTGTGCAGAAATCGGTGACCTTACGGCGTTCGAGTTGAGCCGCCCGCTCGATCAGCGCCTTGGTTTGTTCATCTACCCGAAAGTCAAGACGTTCAGCTCTGATTTGGTGATTGTGTTG
The DNA here is from genome assembly GCA_035630415.1 of Skermanella sp. Classification (GTDB taxonomy): domain Bacteria; phylum Pseudomonadota; class Alphaproteobacteria; order Azospirillales; family Azospirillaceae; genus Skermanella. The sequence continues at coordinate 6,076 of DASQKT010000291.1, read as the reverse complement.
TTCGCTTGACGCCATGGCCACCTCCACAAGGATATGTACGTCAAATTGACTAACATTTCACTGCCTCGGCGATAGACAGGACGCAGATTGACGCCCGAGATGAAATAGGATAAATATCCTTACATCAACCTCCCGGAAAGCGCCCGCAATGCCTCATTCTGCTGAAACCATCAGCCGGAACAACTGCCTGCGCCGCTGCCAAGCGCTATCTCATCCCGAAATTGATGACAATTGCGTCTTTCTGCGTCCTCATAGGGGGTGTCTACATTCCTATCCAGCCGTCTCGCGTTCCCGGCGGGCCTCGTAGGATTTCAGGTGGGCAAGGACCGTGCGGAGCGTCGGGTTGGCGGCCGGGTCGCCGCCCCGGCGCAGCAGGTCGCCGATGATCTGGTCGGCTTCGATCGGACCGTTGCGCTCCATGTCGCGCAGCATCGATGCGGTCATAGTCGAACCGGGCTTAGTGTAGGCGTCGCGGGCGCGTTGGATGGCGGGGGTGCGTGGCGGGTATCCTTCCGCCGCCGCGATGGCGGAGCTTTCGGCTAGCAGTGACATCACGATATGGTCGGCTCCCGCCGCCACGATGTCGCCGATCGACGCACGCATCAGGCAGGTGGACCCGGCGCCCGTCGCGATGAAGATCCACTTTTCCCACATGTCCTGAAGGATGGACTCGCTGAGCCGGGCGTCGAACCCGGCTCCGGTAAGCACCGACGCCACCGCTTCGATCCGGGGTGTGAGGCCGCCGGTCGGTTCGCCGAATGTCAGCCCGTGCAAATCGTTCAGGTGTAGCACGTGGCCCTCGGGGTCGAGTACGACCGAGATCAGGCAAAGCCCGCCAAGCACCCGGCTCCCGCCGAAGCGAGCCTTCAGCAGGTCCATGTGGCGCATGCCGTTGAGCACGGGGAGGATCAGGGTATCCGGCCCGCAGGCCGGCGCCAGTGCCTCCATCGCCGCTTCCAGGTCGTAGGCCTTGCAACTGAGCAGGATGAGATCGAAGGGGCTCTCGATATCCCCAGCCATTACCGTCGGCGGCGCCGGGAGGTCCAGATCGCCGAACTGGCTCCGGACCACTAGGCCGGACTTCGCCAATTGGGCCGCACGCCGTTGCCGGACGAGGAATGTCACGTCCCGGCCGGCGCTCAGGAGCCTGCCGCCGTAGTAACCGCCGATGCCGCCGGCTCCGACCACGAGAATCCGCATGTTTCGCTCACCCACTGATTTGCAACCGAAGCCTATGGGGAATGGCCGGCGCTGTCCACCAGCGTCACCCGACAGACGGTCGTACTCCCAACGGAATGCGAAAGGATAAGCGCCTTGTTCTGTTGAGCGCTTCCGAATCCCGAGGGAAACGGGTTTCGGACCGTTGATCCAATGGAGATCGCACACCATGGCTATACAGAATGCGGACCGCCGACGCGGCCGCCATCAGGAAGGGCGACAGCGCTCCGGGGAGAACGGGGAACGGCTTGCCCAGGGCTTGGGCTGGTTCAGCTTGGGACTGGGCTTGGCGCAGATCGCGGCGCCCGGCGAAATCTCGCGCCTGATCGGAGTACCGGACGACGACGAGAACCGGCAGATGATGCGCGCGGTCGGTATGCGCGAAGTCGCCAGCGGGCTTGGCATCCTGTCGCAGAGCCATCCCGAGGGATGGGTGTGGGCACGGGTCGGCGGCGACGTAATGGATCTTTCGCTACTGGGCGGCGCCTGGGCATCCGACCGGACCGACAAGGAACGAGTCGCCGCCGCAACCGTCGCGGTGGTCGGCGTCATGGCGCTCGACCTGCTGTGCGGTCGCCAGCTAACCGGACAAGACCATCGTGACGGCTACGCTGGAAATCAGAGCTTCGGCGGGCGCGGCGACACCCGCTCGCTTGAGGACCAGCGGTGGAGCGGCGCCGTCCATGTCAAGAAGAGCATCACCATCAACCGTCCGCCCGAGGAGCTTTACCGCTTCTGGCGCGACTTCGACAACCTGCCCCGGTTCATGACCCACATGGAGGAGATCCGGAAGCTCGACGACAAGCGTTCGCACTGGAAAGCCAGAGGCGTCGCTGGCTTCACCATCGAGTGGGATGCCGAGATCACGGAGGACCGGCCCAACGAGCGGATCGCCTGGGCGTCGGTGGGCGGGTCGAGCGTCCACAACGCCGGTTCGGTGACCTTCAAGCAAAGGCCGGCGGGGCGGGGAACGGTGGTCGAGGTCGAGATGCGGGTCGATCCCCCCGGCGGAGCCATCGGCGCCAAGATCGCCAAGCTGTTCGGCAAGGAGCCGGGCCAGCAGGTGGGCGACCATCTCAGGGCTTTCAAGCAAATCATCGAAACCGGCCATCTCACGCGGTCGGACGCCAGCTTCGCGCTGATCAAGCATCCGGCCAGACCGCCGTCCGAGGTGCCTAAGGAAGTACAGGCGGAATTGCGGACGGGATCATATCAGGGGGCAAGTTCATGAGAGCCACATGCTGGATGGGAGCCAAGGATATTCAGGTGCGGCAGGTGCCCGATCCCAAGATCCTGAACCCGGACGACGCCATCGTCCGGATCACCTCCACGGCCATCTGCGGGTCTGACTTGCACCTCTACAACGGTTTCATCCCGTCCATGGAGAAGGGCGACATCCTGGGCCATGAATTCATGGGCGAGGTGGTCGAGGTCGGCCGCGACGTGAAGAAGCTGAAGGTCGGCGACCGCGTGGTCGTACCGTTCCCGATCGCCTGCGGTCACTGCATGAATTGCGAGAGCCATCTTTATTCGGTCTGCGAGAACTCCAACCCGAACGCCTGGATGGCCGAGAAGCTGTGGGGCTATTCGCCCGCCGCAATCTACGGTTACTCGCACATGCTCGGCGGCTATGCGGGAGGGCAGGCGGAATATGCCCGCGTACCCTATGCCGATGTCGGGCCGATCAAAATTCCGGACGGCATGCCGGACGAACAGGTGCTTTTCCTGTCGGACATCTTCCCGACCGGCTACATGGGCGCCGACAACTGCAACATCAAACGCGGCGACACCATCGCTGTCTGGGGTTGCGGCCCGGTCGGCCAGTTCGCGATCAAGAGCGCCTTCCTGCTCGGTGCCGAGCGGGTGATCGCCATCGACCGCTTCCCCTACCGGCTGAAGATGGCAAGCGAGCAGGGCGGGGCTGAAACGATCAACTACGCGGAAGTCGACAGCGTTCCGGAAGCCCTGCGCGAAATGACCGGCGGGCGTGGCCCGGACGCTTGTATCGATGCCGTCGGCATGGAAGCCCATGGCATGGGCCTGATCGGCGCCTACGATCGCGCCAAACAGGCGATGATGCTGGAAACGGACCGGATCATCGCCCTGCGGGAGGCGATCCTGTCCTGCCGCAACGGCGGCACCGTCTCGGTCATCGGCGTCTATGGCGGCTTCGTCGATAAATTCCCGTTCGGCGCCGTCGTCAACCGGTCGCTGACGATCAAGGCAGGTCAGGCCCATGTGCAGCACTACATGGGACCGCTGCTGGAGCGCATTCAGAAAGGCGAGATCGATCCCAGCTTCGTCATTACCCATCGCCTGAACCTGAGCGATGCGGCGTCTGGTTACTCGACGTTCCTGAACAAGCAGGACGAATGCATGAAGGTCGTCCTGCGTCCTTGAGACGCTAGCCGGGAAGAGCGTTTCCCGTGAAACATCGGCGGCCGGAGCTTTCGCTCCGGCCGCTTTTTTCATGCAGGAAGAGTGAATCAATCGCCCGATGCGATCCTGTCGACGAGCTGCTTCACCGTGGGGATGAAGCCATCAGCGTAGAAGGGATCGCTGGCGAAGCGGTAGGCGTTGTGGCCCGCGAACATGAGCTGGGTTTCGCAGTCCTCGGAGTGGCTGATCGCCTGCAAGGTCTTCTGGATGCAGAAGGAACGCGGATCGGCCTTCTTACCGGTCGTGCCCTCCTCGTTCTGCGCCCAGTTGGAGAACATGCAGGCCGACAGGCAGCCCATGCAGTCGATCTGATCGTGCAGGATCTTGTGCGACGACTCCGTGGTCACGAAGATCAGGGTGCTGTCCGGGGTCTTCAGGGCTTCCTTGTACCCGGCCTCGACCCAGCCGAAGGCGCGGTCGCGGTCATGGGCTGTCAGGTAGACCGGCCGGCCACGGGGGCCGACGCGGAACTCGGTATCGTGCTCGCCGACTGGCTTGACCGAATAGGCCACCTGCCGCTCGCTCCGGCCCCGAAGGTCCTGGATGAACGGGTTGTTGACCGCCGACGAGTAGAAGCCGGTGGGGGAGAACTTGTTCAGGAAGACGTCGCCCTCCTTCAGCGTCAGGAGCTTGCGCTTCCACGCTTCGGAGATCGGGCTTTCCTGAGTCAGCAACGGGCGGGTGCCGTACTGGAAGGCGATTGGGCCGAGATCGGGGTTGTCGATCCACTCTTCCCATTCGCGCAGGTACCAGACGCCGCCGGCCATCACGATCGGCGTATTGGTCAGCCCGAAGCTGTTCATCATCTGGCGGAGCGCCAGCACGCGGGGGAATGGGTCCTCCGGGCTCTCCGGGTCCTCGCTGTTCGACAGGCCATTGTGGCCGCCGGCCAGCCAGGGGTCTTCGTAGACCACGCCGCCGAGGTTGTCGGAGAACTTGTGATAAGCCCGCTTCCACAGCGCGCGGAAAGCACGGGCCGACGACACGATCGGGTAATAGTGGATGCCGTAGCTGACCGCGATCTCCGCCACCTTGTACGGCATGCCGGCGCCGCAGGTGACGCCGTGGATCAGGCCCTTGGAGCCTTCCAGGATGCCGTGGAGGATGCGCTCCGCAGCCGCCATCTCCCACAGGACGTTCATGTGGATGCGGCCTTGGCCGCATGATACCTCGTGCGCGATCCGGGCCTGCGTGATGCCACCGGCGATCGAGTAGCCGATCAGCTCCTCGTGCCGCTCGCGCCGCGTCTTGCCGTGATAGACCTGATCGACGGCGTTGCCGTTCTCATCGAAGCTGTCGGCGTTCACGCCGGAAAATGTGCCGACCCCACCGGCCGCTGCCCAGGCGCCGGAACTCTCGCCGTTGGACACGGAGATGCCTTTACCGCCTTCGACCAGCGGCAAGACCTCACGACCCGAGATCAGCAAAGGCTTGAGCGCCTTCAACGAACCCTCCAAAAACTGCTTCTGCGTTCGGTTGGCACCACGTCGACGACACGCCGGTTCGACACCGGCAGCGGCGAACGCTTGCCCTTAGTGCCTCCATATATGAAAAAATTGCGACGCAGAAGAGTGCCGGGAGAATATTTATCGCAACAGCCCGACGATTCGCTAAAGCTGTACCACCGTATGTAACCCAAGGGGTATTTCCAGGTCATCAGTCGCCGAGCACTGCCAGGACGTCGCGCGGATAATCGGTGAAAACCGCCGAAACACCGAGGTCGATCAGGCGCCGGGCCTGGGCCGGGTCGTTGACCGTATAGGCCAGGACAGGGCGGCCGGTCGCCAGATAGGCCGCGATGCTGCGCTCGTCCTCGCGGCGGGCATTGACGTTGAGCGTGGTGGCCTGAAGGCGGTCGGCGATGGCCGCCCAGTCGGCGGGACGCCTGTCGATCAGATAGCCGCGCGGCCATTCCGGCGCATGGGCCAGCGCCACTTCCAGGCTGGGCAGTTCGAAACTGGAAATCAGGGGCGGCGGGCGGTTGGCGGGCCACAGGGCGCGGGCGGTGTCCAGGGTCTTATAGGCGGTTTCCTCCTCCCGGCCGGGACAGGGCTTGATCTCCAGGTTGATGCCAAGGCCCAGTTCGAAGACCAGGGCCAGGGTTTCCTCCAGCGTTGGGATGCGCTCTCCGGCGAACTGCGGGCCGAACGGCTTGCCGGCATCAAGCCGCCGGAGGTCGGCGAAGTCCATCGCGGCAACCGCTCCCTGGCCGTTGGTGGTGCGGTCCACGGTGTCGTCGTGCATCAGGATCGGCACGCCGTCGCGGGTCAGCTTGACATCGACCTCGACCCAGCAGACGCCCTGCTCGGCGGCGGTGCGGATGCCGGCCAGCGTGTTTTCCGGCGCGTACCCTCTGGCGCCCCGGTGGCCGATGGTTCTGGGAAATCGGATCATGATGGAGGACGAGGTCCCTTTGCTG
>DASQKT010000290.1:0-8441 GCA_035630415.1 Skermanella sp. | reverse complement strand
CATGGCGCTGGCATGGCTGATCGCGCGCAGCATCGTGACGCCGGTCAAGAAGATGACCGACACCATGACCCGTCTGGCGGGCGGCGACCGGACCGTCGATGTCGAAGGCCGCTCCTTCGCCGACGAAGTCGGCGAGATGGCCCGCGCCGTCCAGATCTTCAAGGACAATGCGATCCGGACCGAAGCGCTTCAGGAGCAGCAGCAGCTTCAGGAGCAGCGCCAGGTACAGGAACGGCGTCAGGCCATGCTGGACTTGGCCGACGACTTCGAGAACCACGTAAACGGCGTCGTGAACCATGTCGCGACCTCCTCGGGCGACATGACGGCGACCGCCACCACCATGTCGGCGGCGGCGAGCCAAGCGACCCAGCAGGCCAATGCGGTCGCCAACGCCGCCGACCATGCATCGTCCAACGTCCAGACCGTGGCGGCGGCAGCCGAGGAGCTGGCGGCCTCCATCTCGGAGATCGGCCGGCAGGTCGATCAGTCGTCCCGGACCATCCAACACGCCGTCGAAAAGGCCCGCCGCACCAACGAGATCGTCGGCAGCCTGTCGGAAGCCGCCCAGAAGATCGGCGAGGTCGTCGGTCTCATCAACACGATCGCCGGCCAGACCAACCTGCTGGCGCTGAACGCCACGATCGAGGCGGCGAGAGCCGGCGACGCCGGCAAGGGCTTCGCCGTCGTGGCGAGCGAGGTCAAGAACCTCGCCAACCAGACGGCTAAGGCGACCGACGACATTTCCATGCAGATCGCCGCGGTCCAGGCCGCCACGGGACAGGCGGTCGAAGCGATCCAGGACATCCTGCACACCATCGACGAGGTCAGCAGCACGTCGGCCGCCATCGCCGCGTCGGTCGAGCAGCAGCAGTCCGCCACCGGCGAGATCGCCCGCAACGTCGAGCAGGCCGCCGCCGGCACCAGCGAAGTCGCGGCCAACATCGCCGGCGTCACCGCCGCCTCCGATGCCTCGCGCGCAACCGCAGAACAGGTCCTCCGCGAATCGTCGGAACTGACGCGCCAGTCGGGTGTCCTGCGGAGGGCGGTGGACGAGTTCATCACCAAGGTCCGCGCCGCCTGATCCTGGAGGAAGCACGGGCCGGCCTGGAAAATTCCCGAAGCTTTGGCGCGCTTCGTCTCCGGCGGGGGTTATTGGCGGGAGACGAAGCGCGCTTTTCAGGGAGGAACCGCGATGATCGACCTGTACACCTGGACCACGCCCAATGGACGCAAGGTTTCCATCATGCTGGAGGAAACCGGGCTTCCCTATGAAGTCCATCCGATCGACATCACCAAGGACGAGCAGTTCGCGCCCGACTTCCTGAAGATCAGTCCCAACAACAAGATCCCGGCGATCGTCGATCACGATACCGGGGCATCGCTGATGGAATCCGGCGCCATCCTTCTGTATCTCGCGGAAAAGACGGGAAAGTTCATCCCGCAGGATGGCCCCGGCCGCTGGAAGACGTGGCAGTGGCTGATGTTCCAGATGGGCGGCGCCGGGCCTATGCTGGGACAGGCGCATTATTTCCTCCAGTTCAACCCCGGCAAGGCGCCGCACGCCGAGGAGCGGTTCGGGAAGGAAGCCCGCCGTCTCTACACCGTCATGGATAAGCGGCTAGGCGAGGCGGAATATCTGGCGGGCGACGACTACACGATCGCCGACATCGCGACTTGGCCATGGGTTTCCCGGTTCGAATGGCAGCGTATCGATCTGGCGCAATTCCCAAATGTGAAGCGCTGGTATCTCGCTATCGCAGGTCGCCCCGGCGTCCAGCGCGGCTATGATGTGCCGAAGAAGGGCCACGAAATCCCGCTGGTCTGACCGTTCGACCGAACGAAACCCCGACTCATGCTGGCGATGCCCCTGCCCTCCCTGCCTCTATCCCTGCGCCTATCGCTGTTCTACACCGCCTACTTCCTGGTCATCGGCATCCAGCTTCCCTTCTGGCCGGTCTGGCTGGAAAGCCGGGGGATGACCTCGGCGGAGATCGGGCTGGTCCTGTCCGTTTCGCTTTGGGTGAGGATCGTGACCATCCCCGTGGCGGGCGTCGTGGTCGACAGGACGGGCAACCGGCGCGGAGCGCTGATCTTGCTCAGCGCTTCCTCGCTGGCCGCATCGCTGATGTACCCGCCCATCGACGGCTTCTGGCCGATCCTGCTGGTGACGGTGCTGGTCAGCGCCTTCTTCAGCCCGGTCATGAACTTAGGCGACAACCTGACCCTGCTGATCGCCAGGGCGAACCGGCTGGACTATGGCCGGATGCGCCTGTGGGGTTCCATCAGCTTCATCGCCGCCGCCGGCTTGGGGGGAGTGACCGCCGCCGCCCAAGGGCCGGAGTCGGTGCTGTACCTGCTGATCGGCGGTGTCGCCTTGACGGCGGCGACGGCCTGCCTTCTGCCGAAGCCTCCGCCGAAGCCGGCGTCGTCCCCCCTGGCGGGCACCGCCGGGCGCGGTCGCGTCATGATGCTGATGACCGACCCCGCGTTCCTGCTGTTCCTGGGAGCAACCGCGGCGATCCAGTCCAGCCATGCCGTCTACTATGCCTTCGGCACCCTGCACTGGCGCGAGCTTGGGCATTCGGAAGCTGTGATCGGCTGGCTCTGGGCGGAAGGGGTGATCGCCGAAATCCTGCTCTTCGCCTTCGGCACGGCGCTGGGTGCGCGGCTCAGCCCGGCACGCCTGCTGATAGTGGCGGGACTGGCGGGACTGGTGCGCTGGACCGGTACGGCGATGGCCGAAACAGTGCCGGTACTGGCGGTGCTTCAGGTCCTGCACGCGCTGACCTTCGGTGCCGCTCATCTGGCGGCGATGCAGTATATCGCCCGCGCCATTCCGATCGATCGGTCCGCTACCGCGCAGGCGCTCTACGGCGCGCTTGCGACCGGCATGTGTACCGCCCTTGCGATGATACTGGCGGGAGCGGCCTATGACAGGCTGCACGCGGGCGCCTACTTCACCATGGCGGCCATGGCGTCGGCGGGCGTGGGTCTGGCGCTGCTGCTGACGATGCGGGAACGGCCCGAACCCCTGCCGGCCGATACGTGAGAGGCAGCGCCTTACCGCTCCAGGATCGTTCCGGTCACAACGGCTTCATGAAGGTCGCAGCCGGTCATGTCGGCGTTGGTCAGGTCGCAGCCGTGCAGGATAGCTTTCCGCAGGCGGGCGCCGGCCATGCGCGCCCTGACCAGGGATGTCCGCAGCAGACGGTCGGCGCCAATCCGGAGCGACGCCAGATTGGCTCCTTCCAGGCAGCCGTCGATCAGGATGGCGCGGTCCAGCTTGGCTCCCCTGAGGTCCGCCGACCGCAGGTTGGCCGACCGCAGGTCGGCACCATCCAACTGGATCGACTGCATCTGGGCACCTTCCAGATTGGCGCCCCGCAAGCGGACGCGCGACGCGATGCCCAGGCTGAGCACCCGGCTGCGGAGGTCGGCGCCGTCCAGGTCCATCCCGACCAGATTGAGCTGGGTGCCTTCCTTGCCGCCACTCTTCAGCCATTTGACATGGGCGCCCAGCATTCCTTCCAGATCGAGCGCCGGGGCCGGTTTGGCGATGACCTCGGGCTCCTTCGGCTCGGCTGGAAGCGGAGGCGGATTGATCTGCGCCGCCACCGCCTCGGCCTCGGTGCGGATGGCGGTGCGCAGCATGGTCCCATCGGTGGTGGCTCCGGTCATGTCGGCGCCGCGCAGGTCCGCCCCGGAGAAATCGGCGCCGCTCAGATTGGCGCCGACGAACTTCGAATTGCGCAGGTCGGTGCGCACCAGCCGGGCGTCCGACAGCTTGCTGTGCGAGAAGTCCGCGCCCGACGCGAAGGAGCCGGAAAGCTTGGCTCGCGCCATGTCGGCGCGCACCAGCACCGTGGAACTCATGTCGGCCGGTCCGGGCTCGAACCCGATGACCTTCAGCTCGCCGTCGCTGCCCTTGTTGGCCATCGAGCCGTCGCGCAGATCGACCTCGACCATCACGGCGTCCTGCATCAAGGCGCCCCGCAGGTTGGCGCCCCGCAGGTCGGTGCGGTAGAGATGGCTTTTCGTCAGGTTGGCGCCGCGCAGATCGGCGCCGAACAGGTCGGCATGGTCGAGCACGGTTTCCATCATCCGCGCATCGCGCAGGATGGCGCCCGACAGATGCGCGCCGGTCAGGTTTCTGCCGGCGAAATCCAGGCCGGAAAGATCGAAGAAGGGCATATTAGCGCGGGAGCCGTTGGGCCGGCCCTCCATAAATCTTTTATGGCGCTCGCAGACACGATCCAACTGCTCCTGAGTCAGTTTGATCTTGGCCTTGCGCTCTTCCTCGATGGCCATGCCTTATCCGAATAGCTTGTCGATGTCGTCTTGATTGATCTCCATGCTGCCGTTCATCGCCGGCGGCGGAGGGGGTGGTGGTGGTGGTGCCGCCGGGGGTGGCGGCGGTGGCGGAGCAGACTGCACTGGGGCGGGCGCCGGCGAATCGAAGGAGATGCTGTCGAACAGCGCGTCGATGGTCGCCTGATCGACGCCGTCACCCAGCGCCGGGCCGTTGAGCAGATGAGCGTCGGGCCGGTCGTCGTTCATCTTGCGGTGCGAGGTCGAGGCGTCGGCGGAACTCAGGACGTCGCGGTCGACGCCCCAGATCTCGATCATCGTGTTCACGCGCTGCTCGATGTAGCGCAGCGTGTTGACGACCTTGGTGGTGCGCTGGCCGGTGATGTCCTGGAACGAGCAGGCGGTCATGATCTCCATGACCTGGATCTCGATGTCGTTGGCGATCTCGCCCAGCTCGACCTGAGTGCCGGCCTTTTCCGCCCGGTGCATCTGGCTGGCGAATTCCTGGATGCGCTCCGCCGCGTTCAGGATCTCGGTGGTGGCCCGCTCCGTCGCGGTCACGATGGCGTCCAGCTCGCCGGTCGCCGCCATGATGCGGTTGGCCCCGGCATCGGCCGGACGCAACGCCGCGATCTCGCTGCGGGTCTGCTGGATATAGCTGCTCATCTCCTGCAATTCCTGCCGGAGGATGCGCAGATGCGTCGGGCGGTCTACGCCCGGAGCGCCGCCGAAATCCGTCGCCGTTTCCACCTGCTGGGCGATGACCGCGACGCCTTCGACGCCGCGCAGGCGATCGACCTGCTCTTCCAGCCGGCCGGCGATGCGGCGCCAGTCGTCTACCGTCACGACCCGCGTTCGCCGGTCCCTCATACGCAGGAAGGCACGTCCCCGTGCCGACGAGGACAGGGCTTCCTCCATACCGAGGTAATCGAGTTCGGTGAGGTCGAGCAACTCAGGCACGGTCATCTTCGGACTTCTGACCAATCGAGGTGGTGCGGAATTCAGCGGCTACCTTGCACCATGCCAATATCCCCTTAAGCTACCCCTAACGAATGCTCGGGTCCGTTGACGGTTTTTCAGATATTCGTCGATCTGTCGGCCCATTTCTCCGCTCTCAGGGCATCGTCCCGCGCTTCGCACCAGCCGTTTTCCCAGGCCAGATGCATGACCCGGTCGCGCTCGTAGGGGTTGGCCTGCAAGCCGATCCCCTGATGGAAGGCGGCATAGCCCTGGTCGAACTCGACGATGCGGGGGTCGTCGCTGCCGGCATTGTCCTTGGACCCGATCCGCTTGACCGGCCTGCCTGCCTCCGCCTCGATGAAGGCGCGGAATTCCGGGAAGTTCATCAGGACGCTGTCGTCGATTCCGCCGGGATGATCGCTGAGCGCCTGCATCCCTCGCGGCGTGATGGTGAACCGGCCATCGTCCAGCGGCGCCAGCAGGACGGCCTGGACAAGGCGGTCCCGAGCGCGGGTGAGATATATCTGGAACTCTCGATCCGGCACCGGCGAAGACAGTCCGACCGATTCGAGGTTCCGCTTCAGCCGTTCGGCGGCGTCATCGATCGATGCCGGTCCCTCGGTCGCCACTTTCAGCAAGGTCAGCATCAGATCGACCTCGTGAAGCAGCGGATATTCGGTAAGTTCCATTATCTCCCCCAGCCCTGTGTCGGTTTTCCAACGCCAAGTATGGGCGTGAGGTTCCTGAAAACGACGCAGGTGCAAAAGGATCAACGAAAAAGCCGCTCTTTCGAGCGGCTTTTCCAAGTCCTTAGATCCGTATCCGAACAAGGCGGCCGGCTCAGCCGGCGGCACCGACCCGCTGGCGCAAGGTCTGGAGCAGGGCTTCGATCTGGCCGCCACCGCGCTGGATGACGGAGGAAAACTCCGACCGCTGGGTCACGCTCATGCTGACGCCCTCGACCGCCACGTCGATGACCTTCTGCTTGCCGTCGCGGCTCCGGATGCGCCAGTCCACCGCGACCGGCGGAGCGTCCGGCCGGATGATCTGGGAGCTGACGATCGAGTCGGTGTCGCCCTCAGGGCGGCTGCCGGTGATCTTCAGGGTCTCGTTGACGTCCAGGTTCTTGCCGGAATACTGGGCGAAGCGGTCGGCGTAGACCTGGACGATCAGCCGCTCGAACAGCGCACCGTATTCCTGCTGCTGCTGCGGCGTGGCCGTTCGCCAATTCTGGCCCAGCACGAAGCGGCTGATATAGGGCACGTCGAAGCCCTCGTTCAGCAGGACGCGGAAGCGTCTCATCGATTCGTCGCGAGCCAGTTGCGGCTTGACCAGCACGTCGATCGCTCGCGCGCCGAGATCCTGGACGAACTTGGCGGCCGCATCAGAACGGGCATCGGCGCGACCGGCGGAGGGTAGCGCTACGGAACCCGCAAAGGCGAGCAGCGCGGCGCAGGCTAAAATAAAACGGCGTCTGTTCATGGCTTGCTGGACTTAGCGGTTCCGTTGGAATTGTCAACGGGCGCCGGTGCCGGTGCGGCATCGTCTTCCGGGAATTCGGGAAACTCCGGATAGGATTCAGAGCCTGCCGGCACCTGGCCGTTGTTGATCTCGGAAATCCGGTTCTGCCGGTACAGGCTGCGCAGCGACGCGTAGTAGTCCAGCGAGTTGCGGCGCAGGTCGTCGATCGGTTCGATCAGGCCGGCGCGGGTGTCGATCCCGCCGACGATACCCCTGACAAGCGGGATCTCGTCGCGGTCGGTGTTGGTGGCCCACAGGTTGAGGGGATCGCCATAGGCCTCGCCCGCCACGCCGGCGGCATCGCGGAAGTTGGACGGACCCAGCAGCGGCAGCACCAGGAAGGGGCCTTCGGGGACGCCCCAGACCGCGAGGGTCTGGCCGAGGTCCTCCGAGCGGTACGGCAGGCCGTTGTCGGCCGCGATGTCCATCACGCCGCCGACGCCGGCGGTCGTGTTGATCAGGAAGCGCTTGGTCGCCACCTCGGCGCCGTTGAGGTCGCCCTGAAGCAGGTTGTTGGCGATATCCAGCGGGCTGCGCAGGTTGCGCAGGAAGTTGCGGATGCCGTTTCGGACCGGGTTCGGCAGGACGGTGCGGTAGATCTCCGCCGCCGGACGGAACAGCAGGATGTCGGTGCCTTCGTTGAAGCCGAAGATCGCCCGGTTGAAGCCTTCCAGCGGGTCGTTCGCTTCCTTGTAAGCCGCGAGCGCCGCGGGATCGTCGCGCGGCGGCAGGACACAGCCCGATACGGTGATCGCCGACAGCGACAGGGCAATGGCGGCGGCGGCGCCGCACGAGCGGAAGAAGCCAGGAAGTTTCATGGATAAGGCGCTCATCCAGCAGAAGAAGTCCGGGAGGCTGGTGCCGCCTCGGTTTGGGCACCGCGATAGTCCGAGGAAAATCGGGTGCATCGTGTGACGTAACATAGGGAAGCGTTTTTGACCAGATAGCACAAAGCGACTGCGGCATCGGCTGATCGACACATTTCCATGAAAAGGCATTTACCTCGCATAAAGATATGTTTATATATCAATCGGAGAGATGAGCGTCGAACCGTCACGGTTCGGCTCATGACGGGGATTTCAGGGAACGCGGATGGATTTTCTGCTCACGGCACTGAAGGCGGCGGCGGAACCGACACGGTTGCGGCTGCTGGCGCTCTGCGCCCACGGTGAGCTGACGGTGAGCGAACTGACCCAGATCCTGGGGCAGAGCCAGCCGCGCGTGTCCCGCCATCTCAAGCTGCTGTGCGACGCCGGGCTGCTCGACCGCTTCCGGGAAGGCACCTGGGCGTTCTATCGGCTGGGCGAACGCAGCGCCTTCTCCAGCCTTGCCCGCACCCTGATCGACGCCATCCCCGCCGACGACCCGACCCTGGCGCTCGACCTGGAGCGGTTGAACGCGATCAAGCGCGCTCGGGCGGAAGCGGCGTCGGAGTATTTCCGCGAGAACGCCGCACGCTGGCACGAGATCCGCTCCCTCCACGTGCCGGAACGGGACGTCGAGGCGGCGCTGCTCAAACTCCTGCCCGACTCCGGCATACAGGACCTGCTCGACCTCGGCACCGGCACCGGCCGCATGCTGGAACTGCTCGGGCCGAAGGTCGAACGGGCGCTCGGCGTCGATCTGTCGCGCGAGATGTTGGCGGTCGCCCG
>DASQKT010000289.1:0-5794 GCA_035630415.1 Skermanella sp. | reverse complement strand
CGCTACGGCTGACGATGATAGTTTGCCGCACTGACGGTTAGCTTGCACTGACGGACCTTGACGTGTTCACCGATTAAGGCTGTATAACCCTGACGGGTTCCTGTGAATGGTTCCCCGGTGAAACCATTTCAAGAGTCCCGTTACATGGACCGACACGTTCAGCGCTCCCTGAAGCAGGACGGAGAATCCCCGCCAGAGGCCGGGCATGCCGTCGCCGTGGCTCCAGGTATCCTGTGGGTGCGGATGCCCCTGCCCTTCGCCCTGAACCACATCAATATCTGGCTGCTGGAGGACGATGCGGGTTGGACCGTCGTCGATACCGGGATCGGCAGCAACCGGACCAGGGAATACTGGGAACAGGTCTTCGCATCATCGCTTGGAGGGAAGCCGATCGTCCGCGTGGTGGCGACGCATTTCCACCCGGACCATGTCGGCCTCGCATCCTGGCTGGTCGAGCGCTGGGACGCGGAGTTCTGTTCCAGCCTGACCGAATGGCTGCTGGGCCGAGCCCTGAGCCAGGAAAATCCGGAGTCGATGGTCCGGACGGGGCTGGCGTTCTACCGCCGCGCCGGTCTGGACGACGCCTCGCTTGCCATTCTGGCGGAACGGGGCAATGCCTATGCGCGGGGTGTCGATTCCCTGCCGCCGGTGCTCCGCCGCCTGCGCGACGGTGACGGGATCACGATCGGCGGCAACCAGTGGCGGGTGATGACCGGAGGCGGGCATTCTCCCGAGCATGTCTGCCTCTACAGCGCCTCTGCCGGTATCCTGATCGCGGGCGATCAGATCCTGCCGCGCATCAGCCCCAATATCAGCGTCTGGCCCGCCGAGCCGGAAGCCGATCCGCTGCGCGATTTCCTGGCGACACTGGAGCGGTTTCGCGCCGTACCGGACGACACGCTGATCCTGCCGTCGCACGATACGCCTTTCCGGGGCCTTCATGCGCGCTTGGACGGTCTGGCAGCGCACCATGGGGAACGCCTGTCGGAAACGCTGGATGCCTGCGCGACGCCGCGCTCCGTGGCGGAAGTGACGCGCATCATGTTCCGGCGTGAGCTTGACGCCCACCAGCTCGTCTTTGCGGTCGGCGAGGCACTTGCCCACCTGAATCATCTGCTCCATCGCGGTCTGCTGACCCGCACCGTCGACGCGGACGGGGTGATGCTGTTTCGCAAAGCGGCCGATCGAGCTGCCGGCTGAAAACTGCCGGACTGAAAACCGGTGTCTGAAAACTGTCGGGACGAATGGTTTGCCGGTGTATGCTTCGCAAGCTATGGGGAAGGAACGGCCTGAAGGCCGGCGACGATGACCCCGGCAACGAAGATAGGGACGGAGACAAGCATGGTTCGGGTCGCCTGTATCGGCGAATGCATGATCGAGCTGTCGGAGCACGCCGATGGCAGCCTGACGCGGAGCTACGGCGGCGACACGCTCAATACGGCGCTCTACATGGCGCGGCTCGGCACCCCGGTCGATTACGTCACGGCGCTGGGCGACGACGGCTGGAGCGACGAGATGCTGGCCGCATGGAAGGCCGAGGGCATCGGCACGGCCAAGGTGCTGCGGCTGCCGGGCCGCCTGCCGGGGCTCTACGTGATACAGACGGATGCCGGCGGCGAGCGCCGCTTCCAGTACTGGCGCGACAGCGCCGCCGCGCGTGACCTGTTCGCCCTGGCCGAAACTCCGAAGCTGGTCGAGGGATTGGCGCGCGACTATTCCCTGCTCTACCTGTCGGGCATAACGCTGTCGCTCTATGGCGACAAGGGCCGGGCGGCCCTGTTCGAGGCGCTGGACAAGGCGCGGGATGCGGGAGTCCGCATCGCTTTCGACACCAATTTCCGGACGCGCGGCTGGCCCGACCGCGACGTGGCGCGGCAGGCATATCGGGACATCCTGAGCCGTTCCGACATAGCCCTTGCTTCCACCGAGGATCTCGACCTGCTGTTCGGCGAGGGTGGAACGGAGACGTTCCTGGAAGGAGGAAGGCCTGCCGAGGTCGTGCTGAAGCTTGCCGAGCCGGCCTGCCGGGTCATGGTCGACGGGTCGGACGAACTCGTGGAAGCGAAGCCGGTCGAAAGGGTCGTGGATACGACCGCCGCCGGCGACAGCTTCGCCGCCGCTTATCTGACCGCCCGGCTTTCGGGAGCGAACCCTGTCGACGCGGCGCGTGCCGGTCATCGGCTGGCGGGCGTCGTCGTCGGGTACCGGGGCGCCATCATTCCGCGTTCCGCGATGCCCTCCGACGTCCTGAAGCGGGAGGGGCTGGTATGACACCTCGCGACGTGTCGATCGCTGCGGATCTGCTGCTGGACGCGCGCCGGACGGGTGTCAGGCTGACCAGCCTGCCGGTTCCGGCCAATCCCGGTACCTGGGACGACGCCTACGCCGTTCAGGATCATCTGGTCCGTAAGCTCGGGACGCGGGCCGGATGGAAGGTCGGCGCCACCACGCCAGACGCGGAACCGTTCCGGGCCGCACTGACGGCAGACACGGTTTTCGACGGTGCTACCCGGATACCGGCGCAGCACTTCAACGTGATCGGGGTCGAAGCGGAACTGGTCTACCGCTTCACCAGGACGCTGGTGGCACGCCAGCAGCCTTATGACGACGAGGAAGTCCTGGAGGCCATCGGATCGGTCCACGCCGCAATCGAGATCGTGGACACCCGCTTCGTGGCCTGGAATTCCGTCGACCGGCTCGCCCAGGTCGCCGATCAGATGAACCATGGCGCACTGGTCGCCGGCAGCGGCCGACCCGACTGGCGGGAGGTCGATCCCGTCAACGAACCGGTCTTGCTCTCGATCGACGGCAAGCCGGCATTGGAGACGGTAGGAGGAAACTCGGCCGGCGATCCTTTGCGGATGCTGGTGTGGCTTGCCAATATCGGTGCTCGCAGCCTGGGCGGCATCAAGGCCGGCGACCTGATCACGACAGGATCCTGCACCGGAACAATCTTCGTCGAGGGGCCGTGCCGGATCGCGGCGGAGTTCCCGGCCGTTGGCCGGGCTGTGCTGGAGATCGTTTGAGCACTTCAAGTAATGACATGCATGTGTATGACAAGATGCGACAATAAGATCGTATTCCGATTGAGCAAGCCTCATCATAATTCCGCTTATTCTGTACGAACTTTGTTCGGAGGTGAGCGGTGCCACCAGATCCATTCGACATTTTTCTTCGAGAAATCGAGCAGGCGGTCGAAGACAATATCGGCAAGCTGAGATTCTGCGTCATTTTCCGCTCAGGCAAGTGCTGGATGATCGTCATCGGCCCAAAGGGAAAGATCGAAAGCGAGAAGCAGGTTCTTCCGTATATCGACAAGTATGATTATTTCGACAAATTATCCGACAATATAAACAAGAACATCGCCGATCTGCATACCGGAGATCTGACGCGCATCGTGATCGACGTCGAGATCGGAGCGATATATTTCTCCAGGATTACGGGCAGCATCGACCTGCTGAGCATGACCTATGACCAGGGGACCGGTCATGAGCGCGACCTCGACCATTCCAACGTCGAAGGAGCGCTCCGGGCAGCTCTGTCGAAGCTGCTGTGATCCCTTCCGCTGCCGGTCGATTGGGCAGCTCCTGCATAGTGCCGTATTCTTGAGCAAAATTTGTTCGGCTTACAGATGATACGCCTGCCCAATCCTTGAGCGATCAAGGACATCCGATCTCGACCCGCCGCTGGCACCGATCTTGAACATGTCTTCCGCCAAACCTGACAGGAACGGGCGGAGGCAGAGTTGCATATCAAGAAGATCCAGCGGCTGATCGCTGCGGCATCGATATCGCTATCGGTATCGGCGGCGCTGATGGCGCCGGGTGTCGCCAGTGCCCAGGGTACCCTCCGGATCGGCATGACGTTGGCGGATATTCCGCTGACGACCGGACAGACCGACCAAGGCGGCGAGGGCCAGCGGTTCATGGGCTATACCGTCTATGACGCGCTGGTCAACTGGGACCTGACGACGGCGGACAAGGCGTCGGACCTCGTTCCGGGTCTGGCGACCGAATGGAAGGTCGATGACGCTGACAAGACCAAGTGGATCTTCAAGCTGCGCCAGGGCGCCAAGTTCCACGACGGGTCGGAGTTCAAGGCATCCGCCGTGGTCTGGAACCTCGACAAGCTGCTGAACGACAAGTCGCCGCAATACGATCCCAAGCAGGCGGCCCAGGGCCGCAGCCGCATCCCGGCGGTGGCCTCGTACAAGGCGATCGACGACTATACGCTGGAAGTGACCACGAAGGAGCCGGACGCCTTCGTGCCCTACCAGCTCGCCTGGATCCTGATTTCCAGCCCGGCGCATTGGGAAGCGGTCGGCAAGGACTGGAACAAGTTCGCACTTCAGCCTTCGGGCACGGGGCCGTGGAAGCTGGTGTCCTGGACCGCGCGCGAGCGGGCCGAGATGGTGCCGTTCAAGGAATACTGGGACAAGACCCGCGTGCCGAAGCTGGACAAGCTGGTGCTGGTGCCGATCCCGGAAGCCGCCACCCGGACCTCGGCGCTGCGCTCCGGTCAGGTCGATTGGATCGAGGCGCCTGCGCCCGACGCGATCCCCAGCCTGAAGCAGGCGGGATTCCAGATCACGTCGAATGGCTATCCGCACAACTGGACGTGGCACCTGAGCCGGGTCGAGGGTTCGCCCTGGAACGACATCCGGGTCCGGAAGGCGGCCAATCTGGCGGTGGACCGCGACGGCTTGAGCGAGTTGCTGGGCGGCATGATGGTGCCGGCCAAGGGCCATGTGCTGCCC
Source organism: Skermanella sp. (assembly GCA_035630415.1). Taxonomy (GTDB): domain Bacteria; phylum Pseudomonadota; class Alphaproteobacteria; order Azospirillales; family Azospirillaceae; genus Skermanella. Next base: position 1,038 of record DASQKT010000289.1, on the reverse strand, counting down.
TCCAGCCAGTGGTTCGGCAAGCCGCAGTTCGACATCACCTACGATCCGGAGAAGGCGAAGGAGCTGTTGGCGGAGGCCGGCTATGGGCCGGACAAGCCGGTCACCGTCAAGGTGCTGATCTCGGCCAGCGGATCGGGGCAGATGCAGCCGTTGCCGATGAACGAGTACATCCAGCAGACGCTGGGCGAGGTCGGCATCAAGGTCGAGTTCGAGGTGGTCGAGTGGAACACGATGGTCAACCTATGGCGAGCCGGCGCCAAGTCGGATCAGGTCAAGGGCGCCAACGCGATCAACTTCACCTACTTCATCCAGGACCCGTTCACCGGCTTCATCCGGCATCTCGACAGCAAGCTGACGGCCCCCAACGGCACCAACTGGGGCTGGTACAACGACCCCGAGATGGACGCGCTGTTCCAGAAGGCCAAGAACGCCTTCACCCCGGCGGAGCAGACCAAGGCGCTTCAGGAAGTCCACGAGAAGTTCGTCAACGACGCGCTGTTCCTCTACGTCACCCACGACGTGGCGCCGCGCGCCATGACGTCGAAGGTAAAGGGCTTCGTCCAGGCGCAGAACTGGTACCAGAACTTCTCCTCCATCACCGTGGAATGATCGGGCTGTTATGATCTCGTATCTGATACGGCGGCTGCTCTATTCAGTGCCGATCGCCCTCGGTGTTTCGCTGATGATCTTCATGCTGGTCCACCTCGCCCCCGGCGATCCGATCAGCGCGATAGCGCCGGCCGACGCGCCGCCTGATGTGATCGAGCGGCTGAAGGTCGACTACGGCTACGACAAGCCCCTGCCCGTCCAGTTCGCGCTGTGGCTGGGGCGAGCCGTGACCGGCGACCTCGGGCGCTCGGTCGCGACCGGCCAATCGGTCAGCGGCGAGGTCATGTCTGCGGTAGGCAATACGATCATGCTGTCGCTGTGCGCAGCATTGGTCGGCTTCACGCTGGGAGCGGGACTGGGCTTCGTCGCCGGCTACAACCAAGGGCGGCTGCTGGACAAGGCGGCGACGGCCATCGCCATCGCGGGCAT
>DASQKT010000288.1:0-8363 GCA_035630415.1 Skermanella sp. | reverse complement strand
GGAACGGTGTCGCGGTACGGCGGCTCTTCCCCGGTCAGCCGGTAGGCGCCGGACAGCTTGACCCAGGCGCCGTCGCGGACCAGCGAGACCAGCGTCTTGAAGCCCTGGTCATCCAAACCGCGCGAGGTCGGGAAGTGGCCCATGTGATCGACGACGAAGGGCACCGGCAGTTTGGCCAGCCGTGGCGCCATCGGCGTCAGGTCCTTAGCGTCCACCAGGAACTGGAGGTGCCAGCCGAGTTCCCTGGCGAGTGCGCCGTAGCGCTCCACCTGATCGAAGCCGATGCCGCCGCCGTAAAGCACGTTCAGGCGGACGCCGACGACGCCGGCCTGCTTCAACTCCTCGTAGGAAGCGTCGGGGAGGCCCAGGGGGACGACGGCGATCCCCTTCAGTCGCTTGCGATGCGCCCTCAGCGTCCTGACCAGAAGCCGGTTGTCGGTCCCGTGGACGCTGACCTGGACCAGAACGCCATGGGTCATCCCTGTCGCATCCAGCATGTGCAGATAGGCCTGGGGCATCGCTTCGGGCGGCGTGTAGCTGCGGGTCTCGGCGAAGGGATGGTCCGGCGGCAGGCCTATGACAGGGGCGTGGGTGTCCACGGCGCCGGGCGGGACCGTAAAAAGCGCCGGGCCATGGGGAGTGGGGTCCGGACCGGGGCACGTCGGGGCTTGGCCGGTGGAAGCGGATGAGTTGGTCATGCTCGCAAGCTCGCAAAGTGACGGGAGCGGTCACGGTGGAACCGGGGTGGCAACCTTACTGTTCCCACATGCAATCAAAATCGATGAAATCCGGAAAGCGCTCGATGACCGTCCCCTACCCCTCCGATCCCGTTCCCTATTCGCCCGGTGTCGAGACGCCGGAACCCGGCGAGGCCGAAACGACTGCGGAACTCATCGAAACGCTCCGGAAGATCAGCGAGACGACCTACAAGGACGGCGGTCATGCGCTGCGGAGCGTACATGCCAAAAGCCACGCGCTGCTCGAAGGCCGGCTCGACGTACTGGACGATCTGCCGCCCCGGTTCGCCCAGGGGATCTTCGCGCGGCGGGAAAGCTACCCGGTGATTCTGCGCCTCTCCACCATCCCCGGCGACATCCTGGACGACAGCATCACGGTGCCGCGCGGGCTGGCGATGAAGGTCCTGGGCGTGGAGGGAGAGCGGCTTCCAGGGGCGGAGGCTTCGACGGTGCAGGACTTCCTGCTCGTCAACTCTCCGGCGTTCGCGGTGCCGGATGCCGGCAAGTTCCTGGCAAGCCTCAAGCTGCTCGCCGCGACGACCGACCAGCCGCAGGTCCTCAAGAAAGTGGTCTCGGCGGTGCTGCGCGGCGCCGAAAACGTCGTCGAGGCGTTCGGCGGCGAGAGCGACGCGCTCAAGACCATGGGCGGCGCTCCCCAGACGCATCCGCTGGGCGATACCTTCTATACGCAGACGGCCTTCCGCTACGGCGACTTTATCGCCAAGCTGTCGCTGGCGCCCGTCTCGCCGGAACTCACCGCCCTGACCGGGACGACCCTTGCGACGTCGGGCGATCCCAACGTGATCCGCGACACGCTCACCGCATTCTTCCGGCGTCGTCCGGGGACCTGGGAAGTCCGGGTGCAGCTTTGCACCGATCTCGACTCGATGCCGGTCGAGGATGCCTCGGTGGCATGGCCGGAAGACCGCAGCCCCTATGTGGCGGTCGCCCGGCTGACGCTGCCGCCGCAGACAAGCTGGAGCGAGCAGCGCTCGCACGTGGTCGATGACGGTTTCTCCTTCAGCCCGTGGAATGGTCTGGCGGCGCATCGCCCGCTCGGGTCGATCAACCGGGCACGCAAGCCGTCCTATGAGATGTCGGCGGGTTTCCGTGCGGAGCACAATGGCTGTCCGATCCGCCAGCCTGGAAAAACGGCAAGACTGCCGGAGTAAAAAGATGGGGTAATCAAATTTAAGCCTAATATAGAACAACTACTATCTCAAAGATCGCTTGCGGCTTCAAGGTAGTTCTTTATGTTGGCTGGCTCTAGTCTGCCGCTGAAGGGCTTTGCGATGGCATTGATAAAAAAATCGAATTATGCGACGCAGCGGCCCGCCGAACCGACGGAGAAAGCCGCCTCCCCGCTTCCCGCCTCACAGCCGGTCGTTGCCGCCTCCCCTCAACGCACCCGCGCCCGCACTTATGCGCGGCAGCAGAAGATCGCCGAGCGGATCGCAGCCGCCAGCAGCGAGATGGCTGCCGCGACGACAGAAGCCGCCTCGGCGGCGGAGGAGCTTCGGCGCGGCATGGAGCAGATCGCCAGCGGCGCCCAGGAAGCGTCCAGCGCCGCTCAGGAGTCGCTTGCCGCTGTCAGCGATATCGTGACGCTGCTCGGCAGGGCACGCACCATGGCGGCGGCGTCGCGCCAGAAGACGGAAGCGCTTCAGGCGCTACTCGGGGAAACCAGCGCCCAGATCACCGTCTCCGTCGCGGGGATCTCGACGGCGGCCAAGCGGCAGACGGCGGTCGTAGCACTGATCGACGAGCTGAAGGAACTGGCGTCCAGCATCGGCGCCGTCGTCCGCACCGTCGGCTACATCGCCGACCAGACCGACCTGCTGGCGCTCAACGCCGCGATCGAAGCCGCCAGAGCCGGTCAGGCGGGCAACGGCTTCGCAGTCGTCGCGGACGAGGTCCGCGCCCTTGCCGAAGTGGCGGAGCGGAGTGCTCGCGAGATCGCCGAACTGGTCACCCAGATCCAGGAGGAGGTCGGGATCTTGGCAGCCGGCATCAATGCGACGGCGGCCACGGCGCTACGCGAGGTGGACAACAGCGCGAAGGTCGTCGCCACCATCGAGCAGGTCCGCATCGGCATGGGCGAACTTGCCCAGGAAAGCTTGAGCCTGGTGGCGGCGGGGCAGGAAGCGGAGCGTTCCGCCGCCGAAGTCCAGCGCGGGACCGAGCAGATAGCCGCCGCCGCCGAGGAACAGTCGGCAGCGGCCGACGAGGCGCTCCGCAATCTGGCCGAACAGAGCCTGGCGCTGGAGCAGGCGCAGATGGCGGCGCAGGAACTGGCGGGACTGGCGGAAGAGTTGCGCCACAGCGGCGACCTGATCCGGAGCGCCGAGCAGGTGGCATCCGCGTCGGAGGAGCTGTCGGCGACGGTCCAGGAGTTCTCCGGCGCCGCCGCCCACATCATGACCGCCGTCGACCAGATCAGCCGGGGAGCAGGCCAGCAGGCCGCCGCGACGCGTCAGTCCAGCGCGGCGCTCACCCAGATCGAGGCGGCAGTGCGGGGCACCCGCGAGGCGACCGGCGCCGCCGTCGAACGGTCGGGCACGATGGCCGCACTGATCGCCGAAGGCCGGCGGAACGTCACCTCCCTGATCGACGGGGTCGAGCAGGCCGTTGCCCAGACCCGTGAGAGCATGGGCCGGATCGGAGCGCTGGAGCAGATGGTGCGCCGGATCGGCAAGATCGTCGACGGCATCAACACCGTATCGATCCAGACCAACATGCTGGCGATCAGCGGCTCGGTCGAAGCGGCGCGGAGCGGCGACGCTGGCCGGGGCTTCGCGCTGGTATCCGCCGATATCCGCAATCTGGCCAGGGATTCGGCGGAGAACGGCGACCGGATCAAGGACACTGTCCAGGCGATCCAGGACCATGTGCGGGCGGTCAGGACGGAACTGGAAGTGACGCTGACCGCCAACGAGCTGGAGATCAGGAAGAACCGGGACATCATCACCACCTTCGTCGCGGTCGAGGCCGACATGGCGGCGGTCCGCGCCGGCAACGAAGGGCTGCTTCAGGATGCCGACGTCATCCTGCGGGCTGCATCCCAGGCTTCCGCCGGGACGGAGCAGGTCGCGACGGCGGCGGAGCAGGCGAGCCGCGCGGTCGAGCAGGCCGCGACAGCATCCCGGCAGCAGGCGCGCGGGGCGGAGGATCTGGCGGCGTCGATCGAGGAAATCGCCTCGCTCGCCGACGAACTTCAGAATTCGTCAGAGTGACGCGGGGGCGGGGAAAGCGGATGGCACCGACTGCGGCGGCACCGGCGCTCCAGCCCGGACCTGAAGATGGCCCAGAGGGCGGATCGGAGGGCGGGCGCGGGCAGCACCTCGTCTTCCGGATCGGCGAGGTCAGTGCCGCCTTGCCGCTTCGCGACATCCGCGAGGTGGTCCGCCGGCCGGACGTGCTGCCGGTCCCCCTCAGCCCGCCGGCGGTCGAGGGGCTGGCGAACCTGCGCGGAACCGTCACCGTCCTGATCAACATGCGGCGGGCGCTGGGCCAGCCGGAGGCCGCCGCCGACGACAGGACGCGGATCATCGTCCTGGAAGGCGGCGCGCGGATAGCGCTTCAGGTCGATCGCATCGCCGGGATGGCCGATGCGGCGGAGCGGAGCGCTGATGCTGGACAGCCGGCGGTTCCGCTGCTGGACCTCGACCGGGTGCTGCCGCGCATGGCTGCCGGGATTGCGCGGCCATCGCATCAGGCGTCCGCCAGACAGGCGGCCGTTCCGGTTCACGCTGGGCATGCCGGGCATGCCGGGGCGGAAACCCGGACGCTGGTCAGCTTCGAGGCCGATGGCGAGGAATACGCGGTGCCGGTGTCCGCCGTCCGGGAGATCGTCCGGCGCGAGGCCAGGATCGCCCGCATGCCGCATGCCGACAGCCGCAACCTGGGCGTCATCACGCTGCGCGGCCGGCTGCTTCCGCTGGTCGAACTGTGGGCGCTGCTGGGTCTCGGCCCGCCCTCGGCGGGACGGCGGGACGACGCTTCGGGCAGGATCGTCGTGCTCTCGTTCGGCGGGCTGGAAGTTGGTCTGGTGGTCGATCGCGCGCGGGAGGTCCTGCGGGTTCGGAGCGACCATATCGACCCCGTCCCCGCGCTGTTCAGGCAGGACAGCGGCGAGATCGAGGCGATCTGCCGGCTGGACCAGGGACGGCGGCTGATCTCCGTCCTGGACCCCGACCGCCTGTTCCGGGCCGAAGCCGTCCGCCGCACGCTGATCGCTCAGGAAGAAGGCAAGGATCAGGAGATGCCCGATCTGCCCGTCGCTCATCAGGCCGCCACCCATCAGGCCGCTACCGCGACTTTCGTGATCTTCCGGCTGGGGACGGTCGAGTACGGCCTGCCGTCATCCTGCGTCGAGCAGGTGGTGGCGGTGCCGGAGCAGCTCACGGCGATCCCCAAGGCGCCGGGATGGATCGAAGGGGTCATCAATCATCGGGGCATGGTCCTGCCGGTGATCGACCAGCGGAAGCGATTCGCCATGCCGGCAGCGGCCCGCAGCCGGCACATCATCGTTGCGGCACTGGGTGCCGCGCGGGCGGGCATCATGGTCGATGCCGTGACCGGCGTCCTGAAGATCCCGGACGAGGCGGTCGAGCCGGCGCCCGACCTTTCGGCGGAGCAGATTGCCCTTATCTCCCGCGTCGCGAACCTTGGCGAGCGCATGATCCTGCTGCTGGACCCGGCGCATCTGCTTGCGCGCCAGGAAGCGGACCAGATCGCAAGCCTGGATGCCTCGCCGGATGCCTTTCAGGATGGCGGGACGCCATGATCCGGCTGCTGATCGTCGACGACTCGGCCCTGATGAGGAAGCTGCTTTCCGGGATCTTCGAGCAGGAAGGCGATTTCGACATCCGTATCGCCCGCAACGGCGCCGAAGCCCTGGAACTCGCCCGGAGCTTCGCGCCGCAGGTGATCACGCTCGACATCAACATGCCGGTGATGGACGGCCTGACCTGCCTGAGCCGCCTGATGATCGAAACGCCGCTGCCAGTGGTGGTCGTGTCCTCCCAGACGCCGGAAGGCGCCGAAACCACGCTGGAAGCGCTTCACCTGGGCGCCGTCGATGTGATCGCCAAACCGGAGGGGACGGTTTCGCTCAACATCGACCGGATCAGCCCGGCCCTGGTCGAGAAGGTCCGGGCCGCGTCCAGGGCGAGGCTGCGCCCGACTCACCGGCTGACGGACCGGGTGCGGCACCGGATCGGCGGAGCGCCGACCATCGCCGCCCTGCCGGAAAGGCCGAAGCCACCCGTTATCGGCGACACGGCCGGACCCGACGCCGCCGACCCCGGCCTGCTGCTGATCGGCGCTTCCACCGGCGGTCCGCAGGCGCTGGAGGCCATCCTGACCTCCCTGCCCGCCGACCTGCCCTGGCCGGTCCTGGTGGCCCAGCACATGCCGGCGACCTTCACCAGCGCCTTCGCGCAGCGGCTCGACCGTATCTGTGCCCTGACCGTGATGGAGGTCCGGCAATCGACCGTCCTGCGGCCGGGTCAGGTCCATATCGCCCAGGGCGACGCCGACCTGATCGTGGCGAAACGCCCCGCCGGACTGATCGCCCTGCCGGTGCCGGCCTCCCAGGCCCATCGCTGGCACCCTTCGGTGGACAGGATGGTCGCCAGCGCCCTCAATCAGGTGCCGGCCGACCGGCAGGTCGGCGTCCTACTGACCGGGATGGGCGACGACGGGGCCGCAGCCATGGCGAGGCTGCGGGCGGAAGGCGGGCAAACCATCGCGCAGGACGAGGAGACATCCGTCGTCTGGGGAATGCCGGGCGAACTGGTCAGGCGGGACGGCGCCGATGTCGTCGCTCCGCTGACGGAGATAGCGCACCGGATCGTCCAGGCCGTCACGCGGAAGACGGCGCCGAAATGCCGCTGATCCGACGCGATCCACCCGCCCCGGCTGAGAATGACCAGCCCGGTCCGGGCGACCTGAAGAGCGGCGACGCGGATACGAGACGCCACGCCATCCGCACCCTCGGCCAATGCCCCGAAGCTGTCCCGGTCCTGATCGACGCCCTGGGGCGGGAAAGCGACGCGGCCGTCATCGAGGCGATCTTCACGGCGCTGGAGGCGATCCCGGAAGCGGTGCTGCCGCTGGCAGCGCTGCTGCGGTCCGACGACGCCGGCTTGCGGAACGGTGCGGTCGAAGCCTTGCAGGCGATGCCCGAAGCCGTGCGGCCGCTGCTGCCCGGCCTGCTGACCGACGGCGACGCCGACGTCCGCATCCTGGCGGTCGAGGTGGTCCGCTGCCTTCCCTCGGGCGAGGCGGGGGCACTGCTCTGCGAAGTCCTGGAGCACGAGAGCGACCCCAATGTCTGCACCGCCGCCGTGGAAGTCCTGGCCGAAGCCGGAACCGCCGAGGCGGTCCCCACCCTGCGCCGGCTGGCGGCGCGATTCCCGTCCCAGCCGATGCTGCCTTTCGCGGCGAGGATCGCGATCGAGCGCATAACGGGTTCCGGGACCTGACGCGCCCTATGCATCCCGAGAAGGCCCCCGGTCCGGAAATCCGGATCAGCGATTCCGAATTCCGCCGATTCCGCGATTTCTTCTACCGGCGGACCGGCATAGCGTTCGACGAATCCCGGCGAACCTATGTGGATCGCCGCCTCGCCGACTGCATCGCGGCGGCCGGCTCGCGCGGGTTCTCCGAGCATTTCGCCCGGCTGATGGTGGAGCCGGCGGAGATGGAGCGGCTGATTTCCTCCTTCACCGTCAACGAGACCTATTTCTACCGCGAGGACTATCAGCTTCGCTGCCTGACATCCTCGCTGCTCGACCGGATCACGGCGCGCAAACGTCCGGGACAGACGATACGGCTGTGGTCGATCCCCTGCTCCACCGGGGAGGAGCCTTATTCCCTGGCGATCTGGCTGCTGGAGAACTGGCCGCAGGTCGATGCCTGGGAGATCGAAATAATCGGGTCCGATATCGACGCCCGCGTGCTGGAGGCGGCGGAGGCCGGCGTGTATTCGGAACGCTCGCTGATGCGCCTGCCCCGGCCGCTGGTCGAACGCTACTTCACGCCGATCGGGAACGGGCGGTACAGGATCGACGCCGAACTGCGCGGCTCCGTCCGGTTCAGCCGGGTCAACCTGATCGATCAGGACGATACCGCCAGGTGGCGGAACATCGACGTCGTCTTCTGCCGCAACGTGCTGATCTATTTCGACGAGGTGTCGCGGCGGACCGCCGCCAACAACCTGTACGACAGCATGGCGCCGGGCGGTTTCATCTGCCTGGGCCATACGGAATCCATGAGCAGGATATCGCCGCTCTTCCAGGTCTGCCGGTTCGACGACGCCATCGTGTATCAGAAGCCTGGGGAGGGAGGTCATGGCTGACCGGCCGGCATCGCCGCGCATTCTCATCGTCGACGACGGTTCCCTGATCCGTCTTTATTACCGCGAGACGCTGGAAGCCGCCGGTTTCGAGGTCGCCGAGGCGATCAATGGGATCGAGGCGTTGGAAAAGGTGCTGTCCGAACGGTTCGACCTCGCGATCGTCGATATCAACATGCCGAAGATGAACGGGATGTCCTTCCTGCGCGCCTTGCGCGGGCAGCAGGGCGAGGCGGCAGCGCTGCCGGCCCTGGTGATCTCCAGCG
>DASQKT010000287.1:0-6446 GCA_035630415.1 Skermanella sp. | reverse complement strand
AAGCATGATGACGAAGCCCAGCATGAGGCCGACGCTGGCCGCTTTCTCAAGCCCTGCGCGGTGGGTTTCCGGGATGATCTCGTTGCTGACGACGAAGATCATGGCTCCGGCCGCGAAGGCCAGTCCCCAGGGCAGCAGCGGCGCCGCCATCGAAACGGCGATGACGCCGACCAGGGCGCCCAGCGGTTCGACCAGCCCGGTCGCCAGGGCTATGCCGACCGCCTTGGGCCGGCTGTAGCCGACGCCGTACAGTGCCACCGCCACGGCCAGTCCCTCCGGCATGTTCTGAAGCCCGATACCGAAGGCGAGGGGGTAGCCGGTCGCGGTGTCGCCGGTCCCGAACCCGACGCCGACCGCCAGCCCTTCGGGAATGTTGTGCAGCGTGATGGCGATGACGAACAGCCAGATCCGGCGCAGGCTGTCCGCCTGCGGTCCCCGGCGGCCATTTTCAAAATGTTCGTGCGGCATCAGCAGGTCCAGCGCCCACAGGCAGGAAGCACCCAGCAGGATGCCGGCTCCGACCACCGCCGGCCCGGCGCCGGTCTCAAGCGCTGGAAGGATCAGGGAGAAGAAGGATGCGGCCAGCATCACCCCGGCGGCAAAGCCGAGCAAAGCGTTCTGTATGCGTTTGGAGACGCTGCGCACCAGCAGCAGGGGAACGGCTCCAAGGCCGGTGGCGGCACCCGCCGCGAGGCTGGCTAAAAAGCCGGTAAGCAGTATCGACACGCGTTATCCGTCAATCGTCGGCATTGGCCGGGAGGTAAGCACCGTTCGGTGCGGTGGCGGGACTGGATATGGTGCTGTCGGCGGGAATGACGAAGGCGAATGTGGCGCCGTGGCCTAGTGAGCTTTCGACCCAGATCCTGCCTCCCAGATGCTCCACGATGCGCTTGCAGATGGCCAGCCCCAGGCCGGTTCCCTGCGGCTTGTCCGTCATCGTGTTGCCGACCTGACGGAACTTGTCGAACACGATCTCCGCATCCTTGGGCGTTATGCCGGGGCCGTTGTCGCTGACGGTGACCTTCACGCCGTCGCCGACGTGCTCGACGTCGCTGACGTGTTCGACGCGGACGACCACGCGCCCGGAACCGCCGGGGGTGAACTTGGCCGCATTGGACAGAAGGTTCATCGCGACCTGTGTAAGCCTGTCATGGTCGCCCCGAACAGGCGGCACCGTATCGGGGATGTGCGCTTCCAGCGCGATCCCTTTGTCCTTGAACACCTGTGCAGTGGTCGCGGTTGCTTCACGCAGGATTTCTCCCAGATCGACCGTCTCGATGTTCCAGTCGATCTCGCCCGCCTCGATCTTCGCCATGTCCAGGACCTGATTGATCAGGCGGGTCAGGCGCTCGCTCTCCTTGATAATCAGGTGAAGGAACTCCCGCGCCTGATCCGGCTCGATGTCGGGGTTGTCGTGCAGGATCTCCGCGAAGGCGCGGATGGAGGTCAGCGGCGTCCGCAGCTCGTGCGTCACGGTGGACAGGAAGTCGTCCTTCAGCCGGTCAAGCTCCAGCAGCTTCTCGTTGGCTGCGCGCAGGGCAACCGAGGTGCGCTCCAGCTCGGCCGACTTCTGCTCGAGCTGGCGGCTGTATTCGAGCACCTGACTGGTTTCGTCCAGCATCCTCAGCAGTTCGGGCATGGTGACCTCGCCGCCCCTGACGGCCGAGGCGAGCGCCACCCGCGCCGAAGCGGCGCCGATGGCGCCCGCCATCAGCCGCTCGCCGAAGCGCACCAGTTCCGCCGTGGCCTGACGGTCGCGCCGCAGGTCCACCGAGCCGCCGCGCGCCAGCCCGGCAAAGGCCTGCTCCGCCCGCTGCGGTCCCAGGAACCGGCCGACCAGCGCAATAAGCTCGCCGACCGTCGTGCTGCCGCGCCACGACGACGAGGCTGCGGTCGCCCGCTCCGTCATCCGGAACACGTCGACGAAGGCATTGGCCTGGACCCGCTCGCCGATGCTGGGCCGGTCGAACAGCGATACCGCGACATAGAGCCCGACGTTAAGCGCCATGCTCCAGAACAGCGCGTGCGACAGCGGGTCCAGGCCTTGCAGACCGAACAGCGCATAGGGCCGCAGCAGCTCCATGCCGCCGGGACCATCGGACAGGAAGCCGGGGTCGAGCCAGCCGGAGCGGGCGAACGACGGCAGCAGGAGCGTATAGGTCCAGGCCGATATCCCCGCGATCAGCCCTGACAGGGCGCCCCGCCGCGTTCCGCCGCTCCAGAAGATGCCGCCGATCAGGGCGGGCGCGAACTGCGCCACGGCGGCGAAGGAGATCAAACCGATGGCGCCCAGGGCATAGGCGCTGCCGGCGAACCGGAAATAGCCGTAGCCCATCAGCAGGATCGTCAGGATGGCGGTCCGCCGGATCGTCAGCAGAAGCCGGGTCAGGTCGGGGTGGCGGTCCAGCTTCAGCAGGTTGAGGCGTAGCAGCGCCGGGATGACCAGATCGTTCGAGACCATCGTGCTCAGCGCCACAGTCTCGACGATGATCATGCTGGTCGCCGCCGAAAGCCCGCCGACGAAGGCGAACAGCGCCAGGGCCTTCCAGCCCTGCGACAGCGGCAGCGCCAGGACGAACATGTCGGGATCGACGGAGCCGGCGGGGAAGAGCATCAGACCGGCGACCGCGACCGGCAGCACGAACAGGTTGATCAGCAGCATGTAGAGCGGAAACAGCCACAGTGCGCGGCGGAGATGCGATTCGCGGACGTTTTCCACGATCATCAACTGAAACTGGCGGGGCAGGCAGACGATGGCGGCCATCGACAGCAGCGTGACGGTGATCCAGCTTCCGTCGCCCAGCGCCGGTTCGGCCGTCAGCAGCCGGGCGACGGCGGGGCTGGAAGCCGTACGCTCGAACAGGTCGCCGAAGCCGTCATGGATGCCCCAGACCACCATGATCCCGACCGCCAGGAACGACAGCAGCTTGACGACGCTTTCGAACGCGACGGCGGCGACCATGCCCTGGTGGTGCTCGGCGGCATCGATGCTCCGCGTGCCGAAGACGATGGCGAAGGCCGCCATCAGCAGGGCCACGTAGAACGCCTTGTCCCCCAGGATCGCCGCGTGCGGCCCCGTTCCCAACCCGGTTGGATCGGTCCCGGCCAGCAGGTCGAAGCTGATCGATACCGCCTTCAACTGAAGCGCTATGTAGGGCGTCACGCCGAACACCGCGATTGCGGCGACCATGCCGCCCAGCAGTTGGCTCTTGCCGTAGCGCGCAGCGATGAAATCGGCGATGGAGGTGCTGCGCTGACGTTTGGCGATCCGCAGGATCTTGGCGATCACAAGATAGCCCAGCGTCATGACCAAGGTCGGCCCGAGATAGACGGGAAGGAAGCCGATTCCCAGCGTCGATGCCCGGCCGACGCTGCCGTAGAACGTCCAGGTAGTGCAGAAGACGCCCAGCGACAGCGCATAGACATACGGCGTTGCGATCACGCTCCGCCCCCGGTCGGCCAGACGGTCGGCTCCCCAAGCGATGGCGAACAGCAGGAACAGATAGGCGAAGGATGCGGCGGCGACGAGCGATGCGGGCATCAGCCTTGTCCTTCGTCGGCTGAGCGCTCGTCGGGCGGCTGACGCTCGACCGCCAGGGCCAGCAGAGCGATGACGGCCAGCCAGACTCCGAAGATGTAGAGCATCAGCGCCGGCCACCCGAACAGGAAACCGGGAGCGCCGAAGGCCTGAAGCAGCGGCGGATTGAATAGCACCAGGGCAAGCAGGAACAGCGCGATCAGACGGTCGCCGCGAGGCGGTCTGTCGCGCCGCCCGGTCAAAACGCCCGTTCCCGCGCGTGCAGTTCGACCAGGATGTTGGCGCTGCGGATCGCATCGTCCAGCGTGACGAAGCCCTGGTCGCGCAGCATATCGACGAACCGCAGGAAGATCGCCGCCGTCAGCAGGCTGTCGCCAAGCGCGGTATGGCGATCGACCACCTGAATGCCCAGCCGCTTCGCGATGCCGTCCAGCGTATGGTCGGCGTTCTCGCCCTGAAGTTGGCGGGACAGCAGCATCGTGTCGAGCACCGGATTGGCGAACTTAACGCCGCTGACCTTCTCCTTCATCTTCAGGAACTTCAGGTCGAAGGCCGCATTGTGGGCGACCAGCACCGACCCGGTAACGAAGGAGTGGAACAGCGGCAGCACGACCGAGGCCTTGGGCTTGTCCCGCACCATGTCGTCGGTGACACCATGGAACTGGATCGACTCCGGCGGTATCGGGCGGCCCGGATCGACGAGCTGGCTGAAGGTCTCTCCCGTCAGGATGCGCCCGTTGACGATGCGGACGCCGGCGATCTGAATGATCTCGTCGCCGTCCGACGGGCGCAGCCCGGTCGTCTCGGTATCGAAGACCACGAAGCTGAGCCGGTCCAGCGGCGTCCGGCCGAGTTCCGCCGTGGCGATCGGCTGATGCAGCAGGGAGAAGTCGAAAAAGTCGGGGCGGGCGGAGGGCGCGATGTGGTCGGTATGCCCGTGCAACTGCTCCGAAGGCGGCACCGGCACCCGCATGCGGGCATGGCCCGGCCGGGTGGTTTCGCACCAAAGCTCGCTTCGGTGGTGCTGAAGCACGTCGCTGACCGTCAGGCCGCCGAGCGCGTCCGGCAAGGACTGGTCCATCCAGCCGTCGATGACCGAAGACGCGACCGGCGACCCCTCCCACGAGATATCGACATAGACCCAGGGATTGCCGGCTTCGGCCGATATGTCGAAGTTTCTGACGCCGGTCACTTCGCCCAGGCGCTGAACCAGATGGTCGAGCATCACCACAAGGCTGTAGCTGTCGGCGTGAAGCCATTGCGGCAGCCCCGTCAGGGTGACCTTCGGCCCGCCGCTGGAATTCGTCCGGGTGATCACCAGATTGATCAGGTTGCCGCTGTGGATATCGTTCATCGGCCACGCGCCGGTGATGATGCTCCGGTAATCTTCGGTGATCCGTTCAAGCCGCTGCGAGAGGCCGCTGCACTCCTCGAGAATCACCTGCTCGAAGGCATTGCGCGAATCCTGATCCAGGTCCGGGTTGTCGGTCAGCGTCTCGGCGGCGGCGCGCAGATTGGCGATTGGCTGGCGGAAGCCTTCCGTCGCGGCGCGCAGCACGGCGTCGCGCTTGCCGAGCACGGCCAGTTCCGCGGTGACGTCCTCGAACGTCACGACATAGCCGTTGATCCCGTCGTCATCCTGAAGGATCAGGCTCATCCGGCCTTCCAGCAGATAGCGTCCGTCGGTCGTGGCGGCGACGAATTGGGCTGCCGTGCCGTGCGGGTGGGTGAGGTGCCGGCCTTCCTTGACGCGGAGCGTCAGCCGCTCCAGCGTGTGCAGCACGGGCGCCTTGGTGATGACCTGTAGCAGGCTGCGCCCGATGCCAAGCTCGCCGGTCAGGTGCAGCAGCGTCAGCGCCGCCTGATTGTACAGCAGGATCTGATGGTGCTGATTGCAGACCAGAACGCCTTCATGAAGGTCGCGCAGCAGGGTCGATAGCCTGCTCTTCTGCTCCTCGACCTCGGCGGTGGAGGAGGCGACGGCGCGGGCGATATCGGACTTCGCCAGCGACAGCTTCTCTCCCAGTTCGTTGATGGCCTGGGGCAGGGGAGTGAGGGCGGCGAAGCGTTCGAGCGGCACGCGCGCCGTCTGCGTGCCGTGCGCGATCACGCGCGCTTCTCCCGCCAGCGCGTTCAGCCGCCGCAGGAGGGTACGGTCGACCAACTGCCACAGGGCGAAGACGGCTACCGCGACGATCGCGACCGCGAAGACGCCATAGGTCACCAGCGGATCGCCGGCGATGCCGGCACGGGTCAGCGCCGCCGCCAGCGATGCGACCGCGACCGACGCGACGACGCCAACCGATAAGAACAGCGTGCCCAGCTTGCGGCGTGCGTCCATGTTCGTTTGCTCCGCTTCCAGCGTCAGGAAACGGCCAGGTGCTTGCGCACGGTCTCGACCAGATCACGAGTGGAAAAGGGTTTGGTGACATAGTCGGTGGCGCCGAGAGCCATGCCCTTCTGCCGCTCGACATCCCTGCTCTTGGCGGTCAGCATGATGATCGGCAAGCCCGTCCAGCGGGGATCGGCGCGGATCGTCTGGCATACGTCGTAGCCGTCGCGCTGGGGCATCATGGCGTCCAGCAGGAGCAGGTCGGGGGTGGATTGCTCGACCGCCTGAAGCACCTCCTCGCCGTTATGGGCGAGACGAACTTCGAATCCGGCCTTCTTCAACAGAAATTGCAACGATAGCAGGATGCTCGGCTCGTCGTCGGCAACCAGAATGGACTGAGTCATGGGGCAGACTTCCTCCGGCGTCCAACCCTCCCGGTAGAGGGTTGATTATTTTTAGTTGTGCTCTACACCGATGGAATTGAATGTAACTGCCGCCCCATGTCACGATCAACATAAACCACAAGAAAATTATGATTTATCGGACCTTTATGACATTACCGCGAAGATTTGCCGC
>DASQKT010000286.1:0-13668 GCA_035630415.1 Skermanella sp. | reverse complement strand
CCGGCCGACGTCCATTGGGCGACACTGCCCCACAGGGCGAAGACGTTCCCATCGAGTTCGTGCGGAAGCCAGGTGTCGCCCGTCAAGGAGATCACGGCGATCGCGATAACGGCTCCCGCCACGGCGGCCAGGACTCCGATCGTCGCCCGGCCGACATGGCCGGGAGAGATCCGGCGCCCTTTCCGCCGAGCCTCTGATACGACAGCCGCAAGGACGAGCGACGGAAATCCAAGGAGCCAGGCTATGAAGAGCCAGCCGACCGACTGGAAAGTCCCGATCAGGACCCCATCCGGAATCCAGGCACCGGGGAATGTCAGGACGTGCAGGAGCGCCATCGCGCCGCTGTAGAAATACGCGGCCGACAGCAGAAGCATCGCCCATGTCGGAGCCGTGCGGAACTGGACGAGCAGCAGGAAGCCCGTACACAGGTCCGCGATCAGCACTCCGGCTCCGAAGGTCGTGGTGACGGCGGGAATAACCGGACCCGGCAGGTGTGCGAACGGCAGGATCGCCAGAGTCGCGAGAGCATAGGCGACGCACAGGAGGGCGATGGTCCGCCTCAGCCAGGGAGACGCGCTTTCTCCTACGAAAGTGCCGGGAAGCTCGTGCTTGATGAAGTTCATCGCCGTCCCGGTACCATTGCCCTGATGCTGCTCTACGTTGCTAGATAATTTTCTTTAGCCATGTTTGAGCGAATGCGTCATCCCTGTCTTTATGGAAATTACTGCCGCTATGCGCCTTAACGCCGCACCCTCCCGCCTGTGGCTGTCCCCTTCCGCTCAGAACTTGCACTGAGTTTCCGGCTTGTCGTCACCCAGGCTGTCCAGCTCCGTCACCGGATGCAGGAAACCTTCCTGCGGAGAGACTGAGACCAGCATGCGCGGGTTGGCGATCAGCACCGGCTGGCGCAACTGGCCATCCCAGGGGCGGAAGCTTAGTGGCTGGCCCTTGAAGCCGCCGAGCGCAAAATCGGGGCTGCGGATGAAGCCCGCGATCGTCTTGGGATCGGCGGAATTGGTCCGGGTCGCGGCTTCGCCGACGGTGCGGACCGCAAGCCAGACGCTATAGTCGCGCTCGGTCATGCTCCGGTCGGCCTGCCGCTCGAACCGGCGCTGAAGCTGGGTGGCGCCCCAGTTCTCCGTCACGCGTGACCACGCGGTCGGGGTAAGGCCCTGCGTGCCGGCGACCGGACGCGGGCGGGCGGTGCGGTCGGTCAGGTACTCGCCGAACTGGTCGTCCTCGTCGGCGACGATCAGGATGTCGTAGTCGCCGACTTGGGTGAAGCCCTGGATGGCGTCGCGCTCGTTGACGGCGCCGCTGTCGGTGCGGCGGTTGCCGGTCTCGAAGGTCCAGGGCTTGTCCTCGACGATCTTGGCGTTATAGCGCTTGGCGGTCCTGCGGATCGCGTCGGCGTACTTCTTGTCGCCCTCGCCCGGTCCTTCGACCAGGAACCAGCGGGTCCAGCGCTTGAAGACGAGGTACTGGCCGAGCGCGTCGGCCAGCATCGCGCGGCTGGGCATCGTGTGCAGGACGTTGGCCCGGCACTTGTCGCGGCGCAATCCGTCGTCCCGCGCGCGGGCGTTGAGGATCAGGGCGTCGCTGGCTTCGGCCAAATCGGCGATGGCGAGCAGGGCATCGGCCGGCAGGTCCGATACGATCAGCTTGACGCCACGCCCCAGCAGCTCCCGCGCGGCTGCGGCGGGATCGCCGTCTTCCTCGACGATGACTTCGTCCAGGGTGAAGTTCTGCCCGAGCAGACGGCCCGTCGTCTCGTTGTCCTTGAGGGCAAGTTGGGCGCCCTGAAGCCCCTCGTCCTCAAGGACGGGCTCCACGAAGGACAGCGGCTCGCGCGGCGGTTCCTGGCGGCCGATATAGCCGATCGCGACATCGGCGGCATAGGCAGGGACGCCGCCTCCGGTCAGGATGCCGAGGCCCAGGACACAGGCCGCGATGAAAGTCTTCTGCTTGGTCATGGGCGTCTTCATTGGTATTTTTTTCCTCCCTTCGCCGGACCGTCCATCAAAAAGCCGTCAGTCCAGAAACAGGTCCGGCAGCAGGGTCTTATTTGGATCGACCGCGTAGGATTTCAGGTCGGTTACGCCTTCCTGCGTCAGAACTTCGTCGTCGATGAAGAAGTTGCCGGTGCAGGTGCGGCTGTCGCGGGTCAGGATGGCGTGGGCGGCGTCGGCGACGATCTCCGGCTTGCGGCCCATGCCCGGATCGACGCCGGGGATCATCGCAAGGGCGGCGGTCGCGATCAGGGTGCGCGGCCACAGGGCGTTGACTGCGATGCCGTCGCCCTGGAACTCGCCGCTCATGCCCAGGACGCACATGCTCATGCCGTACTTGGCCATGGTATAGGCGGTGTGCGGCGCGAACCACTTCTGCTGCATCGAGAGCGGCGGCGACAGCATCAGGATATGCGGGTTCGACGCCCGCTTCAGGTGCGGTATGCAGGCCTGGCTGGTGGCGAAGGTGCCGCGCGCGTTGACGCCCATCATCAGGTCGAACCGCTTCATCGGCGTTTCCAGCGTGCCGGTCAGGCTGATGGCGCTGGCGTTGTTGACCAGGATGTCGATGCCGCCGAAATGCTCGATAGCGCGGGCGACGCCGTCGGCGATCTGCGTCTCGTCCCGGATATCGACCTGGAGCGCCAGCGCCTTGCCGCCCGCCGCCTCGATCTCCTCGGCGGCGCTGTGGATTGTGCCGGGAAGCTTCGGATGCGACTCCGTCGTCTTGGCGGCGATGACGATGTTGGCGCCGTCGCGGGCGGCCCTCAGCGCTATGGCCTTACCGATGCCACGGCTGGCGCCGGTGATGAACAGAGTTTTGCCGGACAGATCGGCCATGGTGAAGAATTCCTCAAAAGTGCGTCGTTATCGTTATTGGATCGTTATTGGCCGGTGAAAACAGGCTTCCGCTTGCCGACGAAGGCTGTGACGCCCTCGGCGAAGTCCTTGGTGAGGGCGCTGGCGGCGAATCGTTCGGCCTCCGCCTGAAGCTGGGTCTCCAGGCTGCTGTCGAGCGCCGCGTTCAGCAACTGCTTGGTCCGGCCATAGGCCAAAGTCGGCCCGGCGGCAAGCCGGCTTGCCAGCTTCAACGTCTCGTCCTCCAGGTTGGCGGAGGTGACGGCGCGGTTGATGATACCGGCGCTCTCGGCGTCGGTTGCGCTGAATCGGTCGCCCAGCAATGCGATCTCCATCGCCTTCTTCATGCCGACGGCACGCGGCAGATGGAAGGTGGAGCCGCCGTCCGGGCTGACGCCGATATGGCAGTAGGCCAGCGTGAAGACCGCATCGTCGGCGGCCAGCGCCAGATCGCAGGCGAGCACGAGACTGACGCCGAAGCCGGCCGCCGCCCCGCGCACGCTGGCGATAATGGGCTTGGGCATGCGCCGCATGATCAGGATGGAGGCGTGGACCTGATGGATCAGTCGCTCGAAATAGCCGCGCCGGGGGCCGTCCGGCTCGTTCAGGAGACCTGCGAACATCTTGATGTCGCCGCCGGCCATGAAATTCTCGCCGGCGCCGCGCAGCACCACGGCCCGGATCGCATCGTCCTCCTCGCAGCGCGACAGGCCGGCGGAGAGCGCTTCGGCCAGGGCCGGATCGAGGGCGTTGAGGGCGTTCGGCCGGTTGAGCGTCAGCGTCGCGACGCCGTCCTCGATATCGAGCAGTACCCGATCGTTGATGTCAGTGGTCACGGCGGTTTCCTCGGCTGCGGCATTTCTTGATGTGTGACAAAGGTAACCTTTGGGTCGCCCGTCCTCAACAGCCGGAGGAAATAAGCAGGGGCAGGAACAATGCACCATCGGACTAATTGAACATACCGGAGGCTTCGCTTAAACACGACGCAACCGCACGTCGCTTTTACACAACTGTTAATTCTGGGGGAGACACCCGATGAAACGGGCTAAATTTTACGCCGGCGTACTGTTCGCAGGTCTGATGGCCGCCGCGCCGGCCGGTGCGGCTGATATCAAGGAGCGCAACATCAAGGTCGGCATCGGCCTGACCGCCGATCACCCGCAGGGACAGGCCGTAGCCAAGTTCGGCGAACTGGTGTCGCAGAAGAGCGACGGCAAGATCAAGGTCAAGCTGTTCGCCGGCGGTCTGCTGGGCAACGACGTCAGCATGGTATCGTCGCTCCAGGGCGGCACGCAGGAAATGACGATCCCGGACACCTCGACGCTGGTCGGCATCGCCGGCCTCAAGGAGTTCGGCCTGATCAACCTGCCCTTCGCGCTCAACTCCTCGGAGGAAGCCGACGCACTGCTGGACGGCCCCTGGGGCCAGAAGCTGATGGCGAAGCTGCCGGAGAAGGGGCTGGTCGGTCTGGGCTTCTGGGAAAACGGCTTCCGCCAGATCAGCAACAACCGGCACCCGATCAACAAGGCGGAGGACATCAGCGGCCTGAAGCTGCGCGTCATCCAGAACCCGCTGTTCATCGACACCTTCAAGGCGCTGGGCGCCAACGCCTTGCCGATGCCCTTCCCCGAGGTCTACACCGCCTTGGAGACAGGGACGGTCGACGGCCAGGAGAACCCGCTGGCGACCCTGATCGCCTCCAAGTTCTACGAGGTGCAGAAGCACACGGTCATCTCCAACCACATCTACAGCGTCTGGGCCTTCCTGATCAGCAAGAAGTTCTGGGACAAGCTGAGCCCCGATGAACAGAAGATCCTGACCGAGGCCGCCAACGAGGCGACCGCCTTCGAACGCAAGACCATCCGTGCCTTCGACGCCACCGCTCTGGAGGAGATCAAGGCCAAGGGCATCCAGGTGACCACCCTGTCGGACGAGGAAACCGCCAAGCTGCGCGAGATCACCAAGCCTGTTTCAGCCAAGTTCACCCAGGAATTCGGCGAAGCCGGCGCCAAGGAGATGGCGGCGGAACTGGAGAAGATCCGCGCCGGCAAGAACTAAGGCACAAGCGAGGAGTTGCGGGGCGGACCGGATGTGGGATGGGTCCGCCCCCTGGGTTGCCGCCAATCCGGCCTGTGCCAATTCGTCCCAAGCCGATGCCGCCAGAGCGTGAGGAGACCAATGTGCCTGTCCGCTGGCTGATCCTGGCCGACGACCTGACCGGCGCCGCCGACTGCGCGATAGCTTTCGCCCGGCAGGGAATCCCGTCGGCGGTCGGCTGGGGCGACCTTCCGCCGGTGGCGGCAGGGCAGCGGCCTGCCGTGTTCTCCTATGACGCCGACAGCCGTGGCCTGACCGCTGCCCAGGCAGCCGACAAGCATCGCGCGGCGCTTGCCGCGCTGCTCGACCGTGACAGCATCCTTTTCAAGAAGATCGACTCGACGCTGCGCGGCCAGCCCGCCGCCGAAACGGTCGCGGTTATCGAAGCTCTGCGTGCCCGCTCGGGCTCGTCGTTCGGGATCTTCGCGCCCGCCTTTCCCGCAACCGGCAGGACGACCGAGCGGGGCCGCGTTCTCGTCGGCGGCAAGCCCCTGGAAGAAGCGGAAGTCTGGCGGCGCGATCACAGCTACCCGAACGCCGATCTCGCCGAAATCCTCGCCTCCGTTGGCATAACAGCGGAGAAGGTGCCGCTCTCCACGATCCGAAGCGGGCCTGAGACGCTGCGGGCGGTCTTCATGAGACTCGCCGCCGGGGGCGACATCGTCGCCGTCTGCGATGCGTGGACCGAGGACGACCTTGCCCGCATCGCGGAAGCGGGGTTGCCTGCCGGTCCATCCGCGTTCTTCATCGGAAGCGCCGGGCTTGCCCATGCGCTGGCCGCAGCGGCGCCCGGCGTGCGGTCGTCGCCCGTCACGCTGCCCGCAGCACCAGGCGGAGCGCTGATCGTGGTCGGTTCGGTGGCGGCGGCATCGCGGATGGCGGCGCGCGAGCTTGCATTGCTGCCGGGAGTGCGCCACGTCCCGGTGGAACCGGGCCTGCTGCTGGATACCGGCGCCGAACGCGCCGCTTTTGGGATGAAAGTGACCAATGGACTGGACGCCGGCGACGATGTCCTGGTCGAGATCCTGATGGGCGGCGAACCGGATCTTGCCATAGGTCCCCGGTTGACGGAGGCGCTAGCCGAGACGCTGAAGCCGGCGGCACGCCATATGAGTGGTCTGGCCGCGACCGGGGGCGAGACGGCGGCAGCGCTGCTTGCCCGTTTCGGGGTGAACGGCATCCGCCTTGTGGACGAAATCGAACCGGGGGTTTCCCTGGGGGTGACGCTCGGCGACGTTTCGCTGCCCGTCGTCACCAAGGCGGGAGCGTTCGGCGACCGGGGAAGCCTGACACGGATAACGGAGCGCCTGCGTTCCATCAGAAAAAAGGGAGAATCGGCATGAGCCGTCCGACGATCGCGATCACCATGGGCGATGCCTCCGGCATCGGGCCGGAAGTCATCATGAAGGCATTGTCGAAGCCGGAAGTGCAGGAGATGTGCAATCCGCTGGTGATCGGCGATGCCAGACGCCTCCGGACCGCCGGCGAAATCGTCGGCTCGAATATGCGGGTGGACAGCCTGGACGACCCGGCCCAGGCCAGATTCACTCCCGACGCCGTGGAATGCATCGACCTCAAGCTGATCCCCCCAGACCATCCCTTCGGTCAGGTTTCCGCCATCTCCGGCGAGGGTTCGTTCCGGTATATCGAGCGGGCGGTCAGGATCGTGGAGGCGGGGCAAGCGGACGCGATCTGCACCGGCCCCCTCAGCAAGGAAGCGCTGCACGCCGCCGGGCACAAATATCCCGGCCATACCGAGCTTCTGGCGATGCTGACGGGCACGCCCGAAGTCTCCATGATGCTGGTGTCGCCGAAGCTCCGCGTGATCCACGTGACCACTCATATCGGCCTGATCGACGCCATCGAGCGAATCGAGCCGGGTCTGGTGGAACGGGTGATCGGCCGCGCGCAGGATACCCTGGTCAAGGCAGGCATCGCGTCGCCCAAAATCGGCGTCTGCGCCATCAATCCCCATGCCGGCGAGAACGGTCTGTTCGGCCGTGGCGAGGAAGCCGAAAAGATCATTCCCGCAGTCGAAGCCTGCAAGGCGAAGGGCTGGAACGTCCACGGACCGCTGCCCGCCGACACCCTGTTCTTCCTGGCCGGTCGCGGCGACTACGACATCGTCGTGGCGATGTACCACGATCAGGGTCATGGCCCGATCAAGGTGCTGGGTCTGGAATCCGGCGTGAACATCACGGTCGGACTGCCGGTTATCCGCACCTCGGTCGATCACGGCACGGCGTTCGACATCGCCGGCAAAGGCATCGCGGACGAACGGAGCCTGATCGAAGCGCTGCGTCAGGCAGTCGATCTGGCGCCGAAACGGGTCGGCGCCTGACTTTACCGAACCCACAGCTTGAGCAAGGGACCGCCGGCACCCGTTACCGGATCGCTGTCGGGAAAACCCAGCCGGGTCATCCGTTCCACCATTGCGCCGGTCGCCGCTTCCCGGCGGATGTCCCAGTCCTGGCCGGGCGGGTAGGCTCCGACCACCAGGAAGTCCGGGGAGGCGTCTAGCCGGCAATGTCCTGTCCCGGCGGGAAGGACCGCAACGTCGCCGGTACCGACGGTGACTTCGCGGCCTTCAGGTCCACCCAGCATCAGCCGCGCCGATCCGGCGGCAAAGCCGAGCACCTCATGCGCGGCCGGATGATAATGATGGTATGAGAAGACGCCGTTCCGCCACTGCGCCGGCCAGCCGTTGTGCCCGAAGAGCGCTTCGAAGTCCGAAGCCGTGGCATCGGCGTCCTTGCCGGTGATGACGCCGCGATAGAGAAGGACGGGGAGGACCGGGTTGTTGGGAACCCAGTCGCTGGCGGAAAGAAGTAGGGTTTCCGGCTGCACGGGGGATCTTCCTTTCGAATGCCGCACTCTCCCTTCAACAACACCGCCGAACACTACAATCTCCGATGCCCCTAGAATAAATCGGCGCCTGTGGTATCAAGTCCGGCCGAAACGCGGCCCATACCTCCCTCTGCTTCTCCATACCGGTGACGCCTTGTTCTCTCCGCCTCCAATAGTTCCCGTCACGCTGTTCGGGATGATTCTGGGACTGGGGGGGTTGTCGAACGGGTGGCGTACCGCCGGCAGGATCTGGCAGGCCCCTGCCCTTGTCGGCGATGTGCTGGCGGTGCTTACCGCGCTGATCTGGGCCACTCTGCTTGTCCTGTATGTCGGCAAATGGTTCTGGGCACGGCAGGAGGCGGTCGCGGAGGCGCGCCATCCGATCCAGGGCTTCTTCCTGGCGCTGCTGCCGGTCTCATCGATGATCGTGTCGATCGTACTGGCGCCGATGCTGCCGTCGGCGGCGTGGGCTCTCTGCATGGCGGGCGTCGCCGGACAGATCGTTTTCAGCGCCTACGGCATGGGCGGCATCTGGCAGGGCGGGCGCACGGCGGAAACGACAACGCCGGTGCTCTACATGCCGACGGTCGGCGGCGGCTTCGTCAGCGCCATAGCGCTCTCGGCCTTCGGCCATGCCGACTGGGGCGTCCTGTTCTTCGGCGGCGGCTTCATTTCGTGGATCGTGCTCGAAAGCCTCATCATCCACCGCCTCATGATGCTGTCGGAGCTGGCGCCTGCCCTCAGGACCACGCTCGGCATCCATCTGGCGCCGCCTGCCGTCGGATGCGTCGCGTATCTGAGCGTCACCGCCGGACCGCCGGACCTGATGGCGCAGATGCTGTTCGGCTACGCGCTTTTCCAGGCGGCGATCATGATCCGGCTGATCCCGTGGCTGCGGGCACAGCCCTTCACCGCCGGCTATTGGGCCTATACCTTCGCGGTTTCGGCCCTGCCGCTGGCGGCGCTCCGCTTCATCGAGAAGGGCCATGCCGGACCGATCGCCGGCATGGCCCTTCCCCTGTTCGTCGCCGCCAACACGATCATCGGGGCGATCCTGATTGGGACCGTCGCCTTGCTCGTCACCGGTAGGCTGCTCCCCAGGAGTGAGGCACCGGCAGCCGCCGGCGATTGAACGTGTTTCAGGTCGTATACGCGATGCGGACCGCGCCCCAATGCCTGCCGTTGACCATCAGCGGCGCATCGACTTCCTTCAGGCGGATCACGCGGCCGTCACCCATATCGCGGTTGTAGGCCTGGATCAGGAAGTCGCGGGTGCTGCGGGCGGCGGCAAGGCCGGAGCGGTCGGCGAAGACCCGCCGGTTCCTGCTGTGCAGGGCGTTCCAGACCACGTCGCCCGGACGCTGCGGCTCGGAATACTTGGTATTGTGGGTCGGCAGGTAGCCGGTCACGTTGATGGCGACGCAGAACTGGATGCGGGGATCGACCGCGAGGACGGGTTCTTGGATCGGGGGTAGGATGCGGTCGAGCAAGGTCGTGAACGGCGCCATGAACTGCTGCGGCCCGGTTCCGTCGATCATCGTCAGCTTGGTCGAAAAGAATTCCTCTTCCGCGATATCGCCGCGCTTCAGGGAAGCCTCCAGCGCTTCCGACATCCTGGCGGCCGTATCCTGCGCCAGCCGGATGAAGCTCTCCTCGGCGGCGTGCATGTCCTGGTAGAAGCCGGCGAGCCGGTCGGCCAGATCGCCGTCGAAATGCCTGAAGGACAGATGCACTCCCAAATTGCTGGTCCCCGCCACCCGGCAAGGCAGTTCCCCCACGCCGGGGAGCGTGACGGAAACGCTGGTATCGTTCCTCACCGCCGGCAGGCCGCTCTGCGAAAGCAGCATGCCGTCGAGCGACAGGTCGAGCATGGTGGCCGGCTGTGCCCTGCCCCCGATCGCGAACGTCACGGGAAGCTCGCAGGGAAGCCGGTCCGAAGAGCGGCGGTCGCCGGCGACGGACTGTCTCAGTGCGATGACGAGGCGCCGCTTGAGATCCTGGACCGCCTGATGGGTCGTCGATACCCGGCCGCTGACGTCCTGCGCCACCCTGCTGATATCGTCCGACTGGTTGCGGATCATCAGGACGCTCGACGAGACCTGCGTGGCGCCGTCGGCCGACTGGACGGCACTTCGGCCGATCTCCGAGTTGGCGGCGGACTGCTCCTCCACCGCCGCCGCGGTGGAGGCCGCGGCATCGTCGATCTGCCCGATGACTTCGATCACCGACCGGATCGAGGCGACGCTGCCTTCCACGGCTTCCTGCAAGCCGGCGATCTGTCTCGTGATCTCGTCGGTGGCGTTGCGCGTCTGGTTGGACAGCGACTTCACCTCGTTCGCGACGACGGCGAAGCCCTTGCCGGCCTCCCCGGCCCGTGCCGCCTCGATCGTCGCGTTCAGGGCAAGCAGGTTGGTCTGGCTGGCGATGTCGGCGATCAGTTTCAGCACGTTGCCGATTTCCGACGTGGCTTCCTCCATCCGGCCGATGGCGCCCGCCGCCTCGCGGGCGCTCGACACCGCGTCGCGCGCGATGCCGCTGGACCGGGCGGCCTGATGCGCGATCTCGTTGCCGGCGGAACTCAGCTCCTCGGTCGCGGCGGCGACGCTGGCGGCAGTGGCGCTCGCCTGATCCGCCGCCGAGGTGACGACGGCTGTGCTCTCCCGCACGACCGCGAGCGCGTCGAGCAACTGGGCGACGCCGCTGGTGACGCGGTCGTTGCCTTCCTCGACCTCGACCCAGGTCACGTCCAGATCGCTCTCGATCGTCTTGCAGGTCTCGAGCAGGGTCATGCGCGTGTGCGCCTTCTGGCGCGCCTCGATCTCCTGCCGCTCCTGGGCGCTATAGGCGAGTTTCACCTGAAGCGCCCTCAACTGGGCGGCCAGACGGCGGAACTCCGGGACGGCGGGGACTTCGACCACATGGGCTCGATCTTCACGGGAGATGGCGTTGAAGTGCTGCTCGAACCGGCGGAGCGGCGTCCGCACGGTGCGCAGCAGCAGCCAGCCGGCCGCTACCGCAGCGATGATGGACAGGACCAGCGCAATGGCCGCCTGACTGAGGCGGCTGCCCAGTTCCTTGCCGGCACGGGCGTATTCCTCGGCGGCGACACGGATCTGAAGATCCGCCAGTTTACGGTTGGCGGCGATCATGTCCTCGAACAGCGGCAGCAGCTTTCCGTCGTGGTGCTCACGCAGGCGGGCGGCGTCTCCCTGGGCGGCGATGGCCAGCGCCGGTTCCAGTCCTTCGCGCAGGAACACGGCGCGGCGATCCTGGAAGCCGGCGGCCAGCACCTTTTCCTCTTCCGTGAGGTAGGTCGCCATGTACTCGGCCCAGAGCGCGCTGATCTTGCGGATGCCCTCGTTCACCTCGCCGGTGAGCGGGGCGATCGCGTCCCGCTCACCGTCCTTCAGGTGGAGCGCCATCATGGAGATACGGTGCAGATTGGCCCGCAGACCGTCGCCGATCTGGGCAAGCTGTGCCTGAGGGACGACGCGGTCCTCGTAGACTGTCCGGAGGCTGTCGTTGCTGTTGCGCATGCCGCTGAAGCCCAGCCAGCCGACCAGCAGGATGGCGAGTATCAGCATCGTGATCGTGGCGGACAGACGGCCGCTCACGCTCGCCAGCACGTTCCCGGCATTCTGCCGCCAGCCCCGGCGGACAAGGGCGCCCTCACGGACGCTCAGGGTCCGGTCCGATCCCGCCACGATGCGGGCATAGGCCTGTTCGGCCACTTCCACCTGCGACCGGGCCGGTTTCGAGCGGATCGAAATGAAACCCGATACTTCCCCGTCCTCGATCAGGGGGGTGACGTTGGCCCGTACCCAGTAGTGGTCGCCGGACTTCGTCCGGTTCTTGACCAGACCCTCCCAGGGCTGACCGGCCCTGATCGTCGCCCACAGATCGGCGAACGCCGCCACCGGCATATCGGGATGGCGGACGAGGTTGTGGGGAGCGCCGACCAGTTCCTCCTCGGAGTAGCCGCTTATTTCGACGAACTTTTTGTTAGCGAACGTAATCGTTCCGTCCGCATCCGTACGCGAAACCAGGAGATCACCGTCTTCGAGTTCGACCTCTTGATTAGTCAACGGGCCGTTATTGCGCACTCAAGCCTCCGATATCCGCGAGAGGCTATAATTTGTATGGCATTTTGTTAATTATCTGAAACCATCGGCCTATATATTTCGATCGATGGCTTAAGACCGAAATTTGCCACAGCGAGGTGACCTGGGTCGGGGTCCGAACGGCGCCCTGGAAACGGCGGAAACGGCCGAGCTTCAGCTCAGCCGCACGCCCATTGCCCGGAACCGCTGAAGGATATCGAACCACAGGGCGCTCCTGGTCGAATAGACGCTGCGTGGGCTGGACACGAAGGCGATGGCGTTGAAGGCGACGTTGCCGTCGCTCACCCCGTCGATGAAGACGTTGGGCGCCGGATCAGCCAGGACGTTCTGATGGGCGCGCATCGACGACAGCAGCAGGTCGCGGACGGCATTGGGATCGTTGTCGGCGGGGACGCTGAACTTCATCTGAAGCCGCGCTATCGAGTTGGTCAGCGTCTTGTTGCGGACCGACTTTGTGATCAGCTCGGAATTCGGCACGATCAGGGTCGAGCGGTCCGTCAGCTCGATCTGGGTTGCCCGCACGTTGATGTGCCGAACGTCGCCCTCCGCATCGCCGACGGTGACCCAGTCACCGATCTTGATCGGGCGTTCCGCCAGCAGGATCAGGCCGGAGATGAAGTTCTGCACGATCGCCTGAAGGCCGAAACCGATACCGACCGACAGGGCGCTGGCGATCAGCGCGACATTGCCGAGGTTGAGCCCGGCGTAGCTTAGGGCGGCGCCGGTCGAGACGATCAAGCCGATATAGCGGAACGTCGTGCTGACAGATGTCCGCACCGCCGCGTCCAGCGATGTCTTCGGCAGGAACTTCTCGCACAGCCAGCCATGGACGCCCCGGACGATGGTGAGGCCCAGGATGAAGATCGCGACGGCGCCCAGGATGGCACCGGGCGATATGGTGACCTCGCCGACGGTGAAGCCGGCGGTCGCGGTGTTGAGCCGGCCGGGCAGCCCGCTGGTTCCAGCCCCGAACGGCGCCAGCGTCGCGGCGACGGCCAGGAACAGGATACAGACGCGGGTAAGGCCGGACAGCAGCAGCCCCACCTGATCGACGGTGCCGGGACTGAGGCCGATCATGGTGTAGGTGAACCGGCCGATCGCCCCTTCGCCGCTGAAGACGCTGGTGAAGAAATCGTCGGCGAACTGCATCAGCAGGTAAACGGTACCGCCGATGATCGCCAGCCAGGTTATCTGACGGACGATGAAGACGCCGAGCGCCACGTAGCCGCTGAGCGAGAAGAAGACCGTGGCCGCCAGCATCAGCCAGACCGCCACCGCGACCAGCCCCCAGAACAGGGTCTGGGGCGGCGCCTCGCCGTCCTTGGCCCTCAGCGCCTTGCGGCGGATGCGGGTCAGCGTCCACATCATGCTGCCGATCGCCAGCGCGGTGACCAGGGCGATCAGGCAGCTTCCGGCGATGGTGGCCGGCAGGCTGGCGCCGATCAGGCTGTTCAACTGTTCCAGCAGCGCGCCCGATCCGGCGACTACCCCGATCAGGAAGGGGAAGTGGCGAATCCGGCTGACGGTATCGTCGGAGATCGGGGCGAGCCGCCACGACCCCTTGTCCATCAGGATCGCCCGGCCCAGTCCCGTACTATAAGAGACGACGAAGACGGTAGTGGCCGTGATCCAGGCCAATTGCTCGGCGCCGTCGGTCAGCGAGCCCACCGATATCAGGGCGGCATAGAGAATCATGGCGGCGAGCGAGGGCGCCAGGATGGTGGTCACCAGGAACC
>DASQKT010000285.1:0-4602 GCA_035630415.1 Skermanella sp. | reverse complement strand
CGGCATCTTGGTGACGACGTAGTCGATCGTCGGCTCGAACGAGGCCGGCGTGACGCCCGTGATGTCGTTGTCCAGCTCGTCCAGCCGGTAGCCGACCGCCAGCTTGGCGGCGATCTTGGCGATCGGGAAGCCGGTCGCCTTCGACGCCAGCGCCGAGGACCGGCTGACGCGGGGGTTCATCTCGATCACGACCATGCGGCCGTCGGCCGGGTTGACCGCGAACTGCACGTTCGACCCGCCGGTATCGACGCCGATCTCGCGCAGCACCGCGATCGAGGCGTTGCGCATAATCTGATATTCTTTGTCGGTCAGCGTCAGGGCCGGCGCCACGGTGATGCTGTCGCCGGTATGGACGCCCATCGGGTCCAGGTTCTCGATGGCGCAGACGATGATGCAGTTGTCGGCGCCGTCGCGCACGACCTCCATCTCGTATTCCTTCCAGCCCAGCACCGACTCTTCGATCAGCACCTCATGGGTGGGGGAGGCGCGCAGGCCACCGCGCACGATCTCCTCGAACTCCGCCCTGTTGTAGGCGATGCCGCCGCCGGTGCCGGCGAGCGTGAAGCTGGGGCGGATGATCGAGGGCAGGCCGGTTTCGGCCAGCGCCACCAGCGCCTCGTCGAAGCTGCGGACCATCCGGCTGCGCGGGCTTTCCAGGCCGATCTTGTCCATGGCGTCGCGGAACAGCAGGCGGTCCTCCGCCTTGGCGATCACCTGCTTGTTGGCGCCGATCATCTCGATGCCCAGCCGCGCCAGGGTGCCGTCGTCGTCCAGCGCTATCGCGGTGTTCAGCGCGGTCTGGCCGCCCATGGTCGGCAGCAGCGCGTCCGGCCGTTCCTTCTCAAGGATCTTCGCCACCGTGGCCGGCGTGATCGGCTCGATATAGGTCGCATCGGCCAGATTGGGATCGGTCATGATGGTGGCTGGATTGGAGTTCACCAGGATGACGCGGTAACCCTCTTCGCGCAGGGCCTTGCACGCCTGGACGCCGGAGTAGTCGAACTCGCAGGCTTGTCCGATGACGATGGGGCCGGCGCCGATGATGGCGATGGACTTGATGTCGGTACGTTTGGGCATGGCGCTCGGGCTCTGGAATACTTCAGGCGCAACAAAATTCCCCTCCCTGTAGATCGGGGAGAGGGTCGGACAGGGGGTGCCGCGCAGCCGACCGCTGAAGACGCCGGAGCGCAAACCCGTGCCTATATAGAGACTGAATCACCGCGCGGGAAGCGCGACGTTG
The DNA here is from genome assembly GCA_035630415.1 of Skermanella sp. Taxonomy (GTDB): domain Bacteria; phylum Pseudomonadota; class Alphaproteobacteria; order Azospirillales; family Azospirillaceae; genus Skermanella. The sequence goes on along the minus strand of DASQKT010000285.1, from coordinate 3,362 downwards.
CATTCGGTTTGCAGCAATGTCATCCGCGCGCATTTGCGCCGGGCATCGATCACGGTCGGTCGCGCAACGGGACCGGGGCCAGAAAACGTTGCAGCGTCGCCAGTGGGGCCACCCAGACCGCGCACAAACCGGTATCCTGCCGGTCGAACAGGTAGACCTTGTCGGCCTTCCCGCGCTTCTCCGGATCGTGAAGGTTCACGCCGGACCCCCAGCCGATGCCGTAAGGCCTGTCGTCGGCCGAACGGACGCGGAAGATGAAATTCATCCGCTGGATGAAGGTGCCGCGCCGGCAGGCCGTCGACAGGTCCCGGTCCACCTTCGCCACCTGCCGGATGCTGCCTTTAAGCTGGTAGACGACTCGCTCCGGCCGGATCGGCGTCCGGTGGAATGGCGTCACCAGGTCCAGAGGCCAGGGCGAGAACGGCAGCGCATTGAAATGCTCCGGCAGGACGGTACGGTCCAGACGGTTCTGATCAACGCCGGCGGCAGAAGCCGGTGTGATCGCCGTCATTGCGATCAGGGTGACGAGGGCAGGGAGAAACGCAAAGGCTGCACGCATGGCGGGATGATGTCACCGAAAAGCATCGCCGTAAAGGTCGGGGTGCTTCGGGTGCCTCGGCGGCACCTTGGGGAGTGGCCACACAAGCCGGGAATCGCCAATACTGAAGTGGAGCGCTTCAGTAAGGTCTCGAAGTCTCACAGAAAAATGGCAATAAAAAAGCCCCGGCGCTGCCGAGGCCTAATCTTGTGACTTTCTGGAACGACCTTCTTGCGGATCGTCTGAACTGTCTCAAGCTCCTTTATGGAGCGTTTCTTCCCTGTTTTGTGGCCACCCTTTTATTGGGCGGTCCGTTCTTGTCGTGGGTGTTTTTCTAACAGAAGTTCGTTTGCCGATAAACTACTAAAAAGTCATATGACGATTGATCAGAAGAGCGTTGCACTCCGGACATAGGCGCGACCGGACACATGCGCCTGTGACGAACCTGCCCGGATCAACCTGCCGGCAGGTCTTCAAGAGTGGGTGCCGATACTGGGTGCGCCCGTTGGTCGCAGGGCATGACCTTACCGTAGAAGGAGCGATTCAGGCCATTTTGTTGCATATTAGGAGAATTTTTGCGAATTGTAGTCTTTCCTGTCCGCCGGATGGTCCGGGTACCGGACGGCGGTCCGTTATCAACCGCCACGGTTCACAGGCCGCCACGGTTCCTAGCGAAAATTTTGGTCAGCCGAAGACCGGTTCATATCGATTCATTTGAGGTTAAGCATGGCATCTCATGGCCGGATAACGGTTGCCGCCCTGTTGTTCTTCTGCCTGTTTATCGGGGGTTTCGATACGGCTTCCGTCGCGGCTCAGCCGGTGCCGCCCGTTTCGGGTGCAACGCCTCCCCCGTCCAACGGAGCACCGGGCATCCCGCCCGACGTGCTGACGATCCCCCAATTGCCGGTGCCGCCCAACAGCAGCTTCGCCATCGACGACACGGTGCTGGTCGGCAACGACGACGACTGGACCGGACAGGTGATCCTCAACGCGCCCTTCAGCGTCATCCAGGTGACCCAGTTCTACCGGACCGAAATGCCGAAGATGGGCTGGGCGGAAACCGCCATCGTCCGGGCGCGCCGCACCTCGATCTCCTTCGTCCGCGATCAGCGGGTGGCGACCATCCGGATCAGCATCCAGAAGGACGACAATAAGCGGACCGACATCGACGTGGTCGTCTCCCCCATCCAGACCAAGCTGGCGCCCGGCACGTCCTCGACCATGGCCCCCATGGTGCCGCGCCTGAAATAAACACATAATCCGGATTCCCCCATAGACCGCTTGCGCGGCGCCCCTTCCTCGGGTCACATCCTCATCGGATCGTATCGGCTTCCATATAACTCTGACAGGTTGCGAAAACCTGCCGCCGGAAGACCGATGCCCGAAAGACCGGCGGAACAGCCGGAGTGAACGAAGATCAAGGGGGAATACCCATGAATACCGAAGACCAGCGCCACGACCCCGTCGTTATCGTTTCGGCCGTCCGAACCCCCATGGGCGGCTTTCAAGGCGACCTTGCCACTGCGACCGCGCCGGAACTGGGCGCCACCGCGATTCGCGCCGCTGTCGAGCGGGCCGGCCTCAGCCCCGACTCGATCGAGGAAGTCATCATGGGCTGCGTGCTGCCGGCCGGGCTGGGCCAGGCGCCGGCCCGTCAGGCTTCGCTCGGCGCAGGCATTCCCGAATCGGTCGGCTGCACCACCATCAACAAGATGTGCGGATCGGGCATGAAGGCGGCGATGCTGGCCCATGACCTGATCGCGGCCGGCACCAACGGCATCATGGTCGCGGGCGGCATGGAAAGCATGACCAACGCGCCGTATCTGCTGGACCGTGCCCGTGGCGGCTACCGCATGGGGCATGGCCGGGTGATCGACCACATGTTCCTCGACGGGCTGGAGGACGCCTACGACAAGGGCCGACTTATGGGCACCTTCGCAGAGGACTGCGCCCAGCATTATCAGTTCACCCGTGAAGCCCAGGACGCCTATGCCGTTGCCTCGCTGACCCGTGCCCGCACGGCGGTGGACGACGGCACCTTCGACGCGGAGATAGCGCCCCAGACCGTCCGCACCCGCAAAGGCGAATCCCAGGTGACCAGGGACGAGCAGCCGGGCAAGGCGGTCCCGGACAAGATCGGCAGCTTGAAGCCGGCGTTCCGCAAGGACGGCACCGTCACGGCGGCCAACTCCAGTTCGATCTCCGATGGCGGCGCGGCCCTGGTGCTGATGCGCCGCTCCGAGGCTGAGCGGCGCGGCATCAAGCCGCTTGCTGCGATCAGGGGCCACGCCACCCATGCCCAGGCGCCGGGCTGGTTCACCACCGCGCCGGTCGGCGCCATGCGGAAGGTGCTGGACAAGGCCGGCTGGTCGGCCGGCGATGTCGATCTGTACGAGGTCAACGAGGCGTTCGCAGTGGTCGCCATGGCGGCGATGCGCGAACTGGACCTGCCGCACGACAAGGTCAACATCCATGGCGGTGCCTGCGCGCTGGGCCACCCGATCGGTGCGTCGGGCGCCCGGATTCTGGTGACCTTGCTGGCGGCGCTGGAAAAATACGACCTGAAGCGCGGCGTCGCGTCGCTCTGCATCGGCGGTGGCGAGGCAACGGCCCTGGCGGTCGAGCGGATCGCCTGAAATCAATTCCGGGAGCGCCGTCGAAATGGCAACCGGCGGCGCACCTGCAAAAAACCGATAAAACCAAAAACCGATAAACCAGGGCGGGAAACGATGCTGATTACTGAAGAGCAGGCCATGGTGCGCGACATGGCGCGCCAGTTCGCGGCCGAGCGGCTGGCTCCCTTCGCGGCCGAATGGGACCGGAC
>DASQKT010000284.1:0-6620 GCA_035630415.1 Skermanella sp. | reverse complement strand
GGCGATACCAGCATCTTCATGGGCGAGGACAAGATCGACTTCATCGAGCAGCAGATGATGGAACGCGGCTACCTGGACAGCCGCGAGATGTCCAACATGTTCAACCTGCTGCGCTCCAACGACCTGATCTGGGCCAACGTCGTCAACAACTACCTGATGGGCGAAAAGCCGCCCGCCTTCGACCTGCTGTACTGGAACAGCGACGGCACCCGCATGTGCAGGGCGGCCCATAGCTGGTACCTGCGCAACACCTATGTCGAAAACAACCTGATGGTGCCGAACAAGGTGATGCTGAAGGGCGCTCCGATCGACCTCGGCAACGTCACGCTGGACGTCTATGCCGTGGGAGCGGAGAAGGACCATATCGTTCCCTGGGAAGCCGCTTGGCAGATCAACCAGCTCGTCAAGGGCGACGTGCGCTACGTGCTGGCGTCGAGCGGCCACATCGCGGGCATCATCAATCCGCCGGGCGGACGCGGGACTTACTGGATCAACGAGTCCGGTCAGTCAGCAACTACGCCGCAGGAGTGGCGCGAAGGCGCCACCGCCCATGACGGGAGCTGGTGGAAGGACTGGACCGCGTGGCTGGGCAAGCATTCCGGCCGCAAGGGCAAGCCGCCGGTCATGGGCAGCGAAAACTATCCGATCGTCGAGGACGCACCGGGCAGCTACGTGCTGGAGAAGTAACGGACGGGTCCCCGGCCTTCCCGTGACAGGAAGGCCGGGGTCGTTTCAGGCGTTACGAGCCGCCGCTGCCGGCGGTGGTCGATGACGTGGTGGTGGTCTGCGCCGTCTGGGTGGTCGAGGAACCCGAGGAACTGGACGCGCTGGCGCTCTGTGACCACGAGCAGCCGCCTTCGCCGGCAAACGCCGGGGCAGCGGCGGAAACGGCAAAAGCGAGGGCCGTCGCAGCAATTACTGTACGCATCTTGGGCACTCCATCGCTGTAAAGTTACCCTGAACCAGCTGAGGCGGCGGCGGCACATGTCAACCGTTCAATCCGCCGCCTGGACGGTTTTCGGTTGGGCCGCAAAATTGTCATCGACCCAGCCGTCGATATGGCGGGCGACGGACTCCCAGCCCGGCTGAAGCATCATCGAGTGCCCCATGTCCGGGAAGAACTTGGCATCGGTGCCGAACGCCCAAGCCGTGGCGTGAACCTGATCGGGCGGGAACAGCAGGTCCTTCTCGGCGCCGAGCACGAGGACGGGCAGTTTCCGCTTCGGTAGAGGAGGAAACGGAATCCAGCCGCCGATATCCATCAGAACGCGGCGGGATTCCTCCTGGACACGATCTTCAAAGCGGGCGGCCTCGTCGCGCGGCATAGAGTCCGAGAACATGGCGCGGTACAGCGCCTCGAAGCCCATCGCTTCCATCCCGAACATCATCATCTTCGACATCTGCTGGAACACGTAAGGGTCGCGCCACGCCAGCCCCATGGTGGAGGCCAGGAGGCCGTGCGGCGGAGCCGACGCCATCAGGACGCCGCCGGGCAGATGGTGGCCGTTCACCAGCGCCCGCTGCACGACCATGCCGCCCATCGAGTGGCCGATCAGAACCGGCGGGCTTGAACACCGCTCGGCGGCCTTGAAGACGTCGTCGACATAATCGTCGATGCCGAAGTTGTGCAGGCTGCTACGCCCTTCGCTCCGGCCATGGCCGCGAAGCGAGACCGCATGGGCCTCGTAACCGCGCGCGGCGAACCACGGCAGGAATTTTTCAGCCCAGATCCAGGCGCCGCAGAAAGCGCCGTGGACGAACAGGAGGGGGGTGGGTTTGGCGGGTCCGGTGGGCGAATGGGAAATGATTTCCAGGTTCTGCATCGAGCTTTTCAGTGAGGGGAAAGGTCTGGTTGGAGAGCGACTTAGCGGGAGGATAAGCGAGGTCAAAGTGAATTCTTTTCGGATGACAGCCTCGCAGCAGGATCAAGGTACATTTGGTTGACGACATCCGCCATTGCACTATATAGTCCATATCTGGACTGAAGAGGTCGTTATGACATCGTGGGCGCACAACTTGGATCATCGGCGGACCGAACGTGTCATTCATGACCATCCGCAAGTCATTGATGTCAAACGCTTCGCGCCCGAGAACCGCCGACGTCTGAGTGGTCCCGCCATGCGGACGTTCCTCAACATCGCCGATCAATGGCAGTTGACCGAGAATGAGCGGCTGATGGTTCTTGGCCTGCCTGGACGATCGACCTATTTCGGCTGGGTTTCCAAGGCACGGGCAAACGAGGACCTTACGCTGCCGGTCGATGTGCTGCTGCGCATCTCTGCCGTCCTGGGGGTCTACAAATCTCTCGGGATACTGTTCGGTTCCGGACACGAAGCCTTGGCGTGGCTGCGCAGCCCACACGATGCGCCGACGTTCGGCGGTCAGCCGCCGATAGATTTGGTCGTCAGCGGGACTCAGGACGGCATCATGCTTGTCCGCCGTTACCTCGACGCTTTCCGGGGCGGCACCTTCGCGGCACCGGATGCCAACGATCCAAACGCTACTCCCTATACCGATGACGACATCGTCATAGTCTGAAATCGCTGCCATGCCTCTACCGACCGCCACCGTGCCAGCGCCGACATGGCGCCTGATTCCCTCGCGGTTTCCGCCGGTCGGGATGTTCGACTCCGTGACGACGGCAGATGACCTTGAAGCCGTCATGGAACTGGAAGGCTGGACGAACGACCGGCTGGTGGCCGAGCGCGTCGCGCGCCTGCCGAGGGAGCAGTGGGTCTACGGCGTTCCCAATTCATCCGTCGTGATGGCGTCGTTCCTGCACGTCGCCGAAACGGGCACGAGGTTCAACGGCGGTCAGCTTGGCGCGTGGTATGCCGGTCTGGCGCTGAACACTTCCGTCGCCGAAGTTGCACATCATCTGCGCCGGGAGGCAATCTTCCGGCGGCTTCCCGAAATGCGCATCCAATACCGCAGCTACACAGCCCGGCTTGCCGGGGACTATACCGACATCCGGAACATGCAGGCGGCGCGGCCGGAGCTTTACGCGGCTAACGACTACTCGGCCTCGCAGATTTTCGGCGAGAGCATCCGCAAGGCTGGCGGATCGGGTATCGTCTATGACAGCCTGCGGCATCAGGGGGGAACCAATGCGGCGGCTTTCCATCCCCGCAACATCCTGGATGTGACGCAGGCAGCGCATTATGAAATCACGGCCCCGGTTACCGGTAAGGTGATTGCCCGCACGCTGAGCTGACGCGTTCTGCTTGATCCAATTTTCCAACCGGCTAGCCGAAACGAAATAAAAAGCACTGCCGGACTCGAATAGGGGCCTTATTCCATACCCTTTTATTGAGTCTACCGCATGTATGTCTTCCGAGATCGAGAAATATTCGGAACGTTGTGCATCGCAACATGTTTGTGCATATGCGAGAACGCACCGGAGCTGATCTCCGGCGCTCACTCCCATTTTCTCAAACCGTCACATGGAATTACACATGACCACCTCCATCATTGGACTTTTCGAAAATGGCGATATCGCCCGTAAGGTTGCCGATGCGCTGATCGAGAACGGTATTGAGGAAGATGTGATCGCGATCCTTGAGGGTGTTTCCGCCTCCGAAATCTCCAGCAGCCTGATCGAGGCCGGCTACCAGGAAGAACAGGCGGAACGCTATGCCAAGGCGATGCGCAGCGGCGGCGCCCTGATCGTGGCGGAGGCTCCGGACGACGAGGCGGACGACGCGCTGGACACCATGCGGAGCTTCCATGCCCTGACGCCCGAGGCGCTGACGGAACTGCTGGAGAAGCGAAGCTCCGAAGAAGCCGGCAAGGCCAAGTCCAAGCCTAAGGCGAAGGCTGTCGAAGCCAAGCCGGCTGAAAAGCCTGAAACGCAGACGCCGGAAACCCAGTCGGCGCAGGTGATCGAGGAGGAGCTGGAAGTCGGCGTCGCCCGGACGACGGGCGGCAAGCGCCTGGAGGTTTCGGTAAGCGAGCGGGAAGTTCAGGAAACGGTCACCCTGCACTCCGAGACGGTCGAGGTCGAGCGGACCAAAGCCCGCCGGACGCTGAGCCCGGAGGAAGCGGACAAGGCGTTCCAGGAGCGCACGATCGAGATGGTCGAGATTTCCGAAAAGCCGGTCGTTTCCAAGCAGGCCCATGTGATCGAGGAGGTTTCCCTGAACAAGACGTCGGGCGAGCGCGAGGTCGTCGTCAGCGGCACGGTCCGGCGCCAGGACGTCACCGTCGAGGATATCGACGGCAAGTCGAATGGGTCCAGGAAGTCCTGACGGACCGGATATCGAACTTGATTTTGAACGGAACCGATGCGGAGCCCGTTCCAGCATCCAGAACACCTGCCAGAACACCCGACAGACATACCGGAGAGTTTAAGTGAACGGCTTCCGATCAAGCGTCTCGCAAGCGGCTGGCCTTATGAAAAAAGGCTCGCCGGTGTCGCGGACCAAATCGATCCTTGCGGCTTCGGCTGCCGTCCTGGCGGCCACCGCCGTCTACAACGTCATCCGGACGCGTAAGGTCGAACATGACCATCCGCCCGCCGGCCGGTTCATCACCGTGGACGGCGTCAAGCTGCACTACCTGGAGAAGGGCGAGGGACCGCCCGTCGTGCTCATCCACGGCAACGTCGTGACCGCCGAGGATTTCGTGCTGAGCGGCGTATTCGACCGGGTGGCGCGGAACCACCGGGTCATCGCTTTCGACCGGCCGGGCTACGGCTACAGCGAACGTCCGCAGGGATCGATGTGGACGGCGATCGAGCAGGCCGATCTGCTGGCGGAAGCCTTCTTCCGCCTCGGCATCGAACGGCCGGTTGTCGTGGGCCATTCCTGGGGTTCGCTGGTAGCGCTGGAGCTGGCGCTTGGCCAGCCCGACGACGTCAGCGGCCTTGTCCTGCTCGCTGGCTACTACAAGCCGACCGTAAGGTTGGACGTGCCGCTGGTGGCGCCGCCGGCAATCCCCGTGATCGGCGACGTATTGCGCTACACCGTCTCGCCGCTGATGGGCGCGGCCTTGATGCCGTTGAACGTCAAGGCGATGTTCGGACCGCTCGACGTGCCGGAGCACTTCAAGCGGGAGTTCCCGTACGGCTTCCCCGTTCGTCCGTCGCAGATCCGCGCCGAATCACAGGATGCCGTCACGATGGTTCCGGCGGTTTACGGGATGGCGGAGCGGGCCGCCGAACTGAACATTCCGATCGCGATCATAGCGGGAACCGAGGACAGGATCGTGGATCACGAAGACCATGCCCGGTGGTTCCATCAACAGCTTCCCGGCAGCGTCCTCCGGCTAGTTCCGGGTGCCGGACACATGGTCCATTACGCCGTCCCCGACGAGGTCGCCGAGGCAATCGAGGCTGTGTCGGAGCGGAAAACCATGGTCAAGGCACCGGTCCTCACCGGCACGTGACGCGCGTCAGCCGCCTGAACCGGGCCTGAAGCGCTCGGTCAGGCGGTGGCGGGAGCCAGGATGGGTCAAGCGGGCGAAAGTCACGACCTGATCACCCAGGAACGTCCGCCGCTCCAGCAGCAGGCAGGCCGTTCCAGCAGGACACCCGAGCGCCGATGCCAGACCGGCGTCGGCGCTGATCGCGGAGATGGTGTGTTCGGCCTCCGTCCACGGCACATGGGAAACCAGCCAGTGGTTGGGGCTGACGTCGTCGAAGGGCAGGGTGGCCGCTTCCGGGACGGCGGTCAGGTTGATCCAGCGCTCCTCCAGTTCCACGATCTCGCCGTCGGCGAAGTGGCGGCCGATGACGCGGCAAACCTCGTCGTCGGGACCGATCCCGAGCCGGGCCGCGAGTTCGGGTCCGGGCTTGACGATGTCGCGGGAGATCCGCTCGTACCGGTATTGCTGACCGCGGCTGGGGATGACGGTCGCCATGTCAACGATATCGAGGATGGCGGTAGGTGCAGGGGGCGAGGCCACGAAGCTGCCCATGCGGCGGTGCCGGGTGACGTAGCCTTCCTCCGCCAGTTCCCGGAGCGCCCGGTTGATCGTCATCCGTGATGCCTGGAAGTGGCGCAGCAGGTCGTGTTCCGGCGGTATCCGGTCGCCGGGCTTCCAGACGGACTCGCGGATCGGGCGGACGATCGCCCGCTTGATCTGCTCGTAGAGCGGACCGGAGCCGTCGAGTTTCAGGGTCGCCTGCCAATTCATCCAGCGGCGGCTCCCAGTGCTTTAGTGTAACCGGCCCTGATGCGGTCGCGGGCGACGTGGCGGCCCTCGGCGACGACGCGGCGGCCGGCGACATGGACGTCGCGAACGCAGGACTTGTCGCCGGCGAAGATCCAGCCGTCGATCATCCGTTCGGGCGGACGGCCCGCCAGGGACGGGTGCGTTTCGTCCAGCACGACGAAGTCGGCGCGCTGTCCGGGCTTGAGGCCGTCCACCGGCTGGCCGAGCGCCTGAGCGCCACCCGAAACAGCCGCGCGGAACAGGCTGTCTCCCGTCGCGGCGCCGGGGGCGCACAGGACATTACGGCTTCGCGAGGTCAGGCGCTGGCCGTATTCCAGCAGCCGCAGTTCCTCGGCAAGTCCTATGTGGATGTGACTGTCGGAACCGATGCCGAAACGTCCGCCGGCGGGCAGGAAGCGTGGTGCGTCGAAGATGCCGTCGCCTAGGTTGGCTTCGGTTTCCGGGCA
>DASQKT010000283.1:0-9629 GCA_035630415.1 Skermanella sp. | reverse complement strand
GAGGTTGCCTTCCGGGTTGATGCCGTGCCGCGCCATGTCGGCGATGGTTTCTTCATCCAGCAGCGCGCCGCACAGCAGCGCTCCCGCCAGCGTCGTGTTCTTCAGCGTGGCGCCCGAGAGATCGGTCGAAACCAGGATGGCGCCGGTCAGATCGGCGCCGGAAAGATCGGCATCGACCAGTTCGGCGCCGGTCAGGTCGCAGTTCCCCAGGTTCGATCCGACCAGGATCGCGCGGCTGAGATTGGCATCGACCAGTTCGGTGCGCCGGCTCAGCGGCATCGCGGAGAGGGGCTGGCGCTTGGTGGAGACAGCACCCAGCGAGCCGGTGCGGAGATCGGCCCCGGCCAAGTTGGCTTCCGCCAGATTGGCGCCGTTGAGGCAGGCGCCGCGCAGGTCGGCGCCCAGCAGGTCGGCCCCGGAAAGATTGGCCCCTTCCAGGTCCGCCATCATCAGAACCGTGGCCTTCAGGTCTGCCTTGGACAGATTGCTGCCGGCGAAACTGGCGCCGACGAGCTTGGCGTTGCGCAGTGCCACGCCGGACAGCGGAAGCTGCGACATATCGTAGAAGCTGAGATCGGCGTTTATGCCGCCACGCACGCCGTTCACCCATTTGCGGTGGGCGTTCAGGCGCTTCTTCAGCTCGGCGATATAATCGGCACTGTGGCCGGTGACCGGACTAGACATCGGTGAGCCACGCAATCTGCCCTGGAGAGGAGGCGACACCGGGTAATATCCGGCAAATTACTTAAGCATATAATAACTTGCTGCATCGCAGCACGGCGAAGCCTTAAGTGGCGCTCACATCCGCACGTCGCCGGTCTTTACCGCCACGAGGTTGAGCGCCGCCGCTATCAGCGCACGGGTGTATGCCTGCTGGGGAGCCTCGAAGATCTGGCGGGTCGGCCCCGACTCGACCACCTTGCCGTCCTTCATCACCAGCACGTCGTTGGACAGCGCCCTGACGACCTTCAGGTCATGGCTGATGAACAGATAGGCGAGGTTGTGGCGGACCTGAAGGTCGCGCAGCAGATCGACGATCTGCGCCTGGACCGACATGTCGAGTGCCGAGGTCGGCTCGTCCAGCACGACGAAGCGGGGCTTCAGCACCATGGCGCGGGCGATGGCGATGCGCTGGCGCTGGCCGCCGGAGAACTCGTGCGGGTAGCGGTTGCGGCTGGACGAGTCGAGGCCGACTTCCTCCAGCGACTTCGCGATCATCGCCTCGCGTTCCTTGCCGCTGCCGATGCCGTGGATCTTCAGCCCTTCCCCAATGATCTGGGCGACCGACAGGCGGGGGCTGAGGCTGCCGTAGGGATCCTGGAAGACGACCTGCATCTCGCGGCGGAGCGGCCGCATTTTGGCGGCCTGCCAGCCCTGGATGTCCTTGCCGTCGAAGCGGATGGCGCCCTGGCTGGCGTGGAGGCGGAGCAGCGCCAGCCCCAGCGTCGTCTTGCCGGACCCGGATTCGCCGACGACTCCGACCGTGTGCCCTTCACGCACGGTCACGTCGATGCCGTCGACCGCGCGGACGTAATCGACGGTCCGGCGCAGCAGGCCCTTCTTGATCGGGAAATGGACCTTGATGTCGCGCGCGGTCATGACATCGGCCGCATTGGCCGGCGGCGGCGCCGGGTTGCCCTTGGGCTCCGCCGCCAGCAAGCGCTGGGTATACGGGTGCTTCGGGCCGGCGAACAGCGCGGCGTTGGTGCCCTTCTCGACGATCTCGCCGTGGTTCATGACGCAGACATGGTCGGCCATCTTGCGGACGATGCCGAGATCGTGGGTGATCAGCAACAGCGCCATGCCGAAACGGCGTTGCAGGTCCTTCAGCAGTTCCAGGATCTGGGCCTGGATCGTCACGTCGAGGGCGGTGGTCGGTTCGTCCGCGATCAGCAGGTCCGGCTCGTTGGCGAGCGCCATGGCGATCATGACGCGCTGGCGCTGGCCGCCGGACAGCTCGTGCGGATAGGCCGCCAGCCGCTTTTCCGCTTCCGGCAGGCCCACCAGCCGCAGCAGTTCCAGCGTCCTCTTGCGGGCGGCCGCGCGGGTCAGGCCCTTGTGCAGGAACAGGGTCTCGTTGATCTGCTTCTCGATGCTGTGCAGCGGGTTGAGCGAGGTCATCGGCTCCTGGAAGATCATCGAGATCCGGTCGCCACGCACTTCGCGCAGGGTCTTCTCGTCGGCGCCGACCAGTTCGGTGCCCTTGAAGCGGATGCTGCCGCCGGGGTGGTCCGCCACGGGATAGGGCAGAAGCTGGAGGATCGACAGCGCGGTCACCGATTTGCCTGAGCCGGACTCTCCCACCAGCGCCATCGTCTCGCCCGGCCTGATGTCGAACGACACGCTCCTGACCGCATGCATCGTGCTGCCGGAAAGCCGGAAATCGACGGACAGGTCGCGGACGGAAAGAAGCTCGCTCATGACCTGCATTCCTGCTGGCAAGGTGTTGGTGTCGTCATTCGGCTGCGGCCTTCTTCGCCACGGGCTTCGCCGATGGTTTCAAGGCGGAGCCGGTGCCCGGCAAGGGGCCTACGGTCTTGCGCGGATCGAAGGCGTCGCGCACCGCCTCCCCGATGAAGATCAGCAGGCTCAGCATGATCGCGAGCGTAAAGAACGCGGTCAGGCCGAGCCACGGCGCCTGGAGGTTGGCCTTGCCCTGCGCCAGCAACTCGCCCAGCGAAGGTGAGCCGGGCGGCAGGCCGAACCCGAGGAAGTCCAGCGCGGTCAGGGTCGTGATCGAGCCGTTCAGGATGAACGGCATGAAGGTCAGCGTCGCCACCATCGCATTGGGCAGGACGTGGCGGAACATGATCAGTGCGTCCCCCGCGCCCAGGGCACGGGCCGCCCGGACATAGTCGAAGTTGCGGGCACGCAGGAACTCCGCCCGGACGACGCCGACGAGACTCATCCAGGAGAACAGCAGCAAAAGCCCGAGCAGCCACCAGAAGTTCGGCTCCACGATGCTGGCAAGGATGATCAGCAGGTAGAGCGTCGGCAGACCGGACCAGACTTCGATGAAGCGCTGGAACAGCAGGTCGGTGGTTCCGCCGAAGTAACCTTGCACGGCGCCGGCCGCGATCCCGACGATCGAGGACAGGATGGTCAGCGTCAGCCCGAACAGGATGGAGATCCGGAAGCCGTAGATCAGCCGGGCCACCACGTCGCGGCCCTGGTCGTCGGTGCCTAGCCAGTTCTCGGCCGAAGGCGGGGCCGGCGCCGGGACCGACAGGTTGTAGTTGATCGTGCGGTAGGAGTAGCGGATCGGCGGCCAGACCATCCAGCCCTTCTCGTTGATGAGGTCCTGGACGAAGGGGTCGCGGTAGTCGGCCTGGGTCTCGAACTCCCCGCCGAAGGTGGTTTCCGGATAGACCGTGAAGACGGGCGCGTAGAAATTACCGTCGTAGCGGACCAGGAGAGGCTTGTCGTTGGCGATGAACTCGGCGAACAGGCTAAGCGTGAACAGGATCAGGAAGATCCACAGCGACCAGAAGCCGCGCCGGTTGGCCTTGAAGTTATGCAGCCGCCGCCGGGTGATCGGCGTGATCTTCATGCCGAGGAAGCGGTCCTGGGGGAGCGGCGATGCGGTAGCCGACGACGTCGACATCACGTCTTCCTCGATTCGAAGTCGATGCGCGGATCGACCGCGACATAGGCCAGATCACCCGCCAGATTCATCAGCAGTCCCAGCAAGGTGAGGAAATAGAGCGTGGCGAACATAACGGGATAGTCGCGGTTGATCGCCGCCTCGAACCCCAGCAGCCCCAGCCCGTCGAGCGAGAAGATAACCTCGATCAGCAGCGACCCGGTGAACAGGATGCTGATGAAGGCGCCGGGGAATCCTGCGATGACGATCAGCATGGCGTTGCGGAAGACATGGCCGTAGAGCACCTGACGCTCGTTCAGCCCCTTGGCCCGCGCCGTGGTGACGTACTGCTTGTTGATCTCTTCCATGAAGCTGTTCTTGGTCAGCATGGTCAAGCCGGCGAACCCGCCGATCACCAGCGCCACCACCGGCAGGGTGATGTGCCAGAAATAGTCCAGGACCTGCTGCCACCACGGCATCAAGGCCCAACCCTCGCTGGTCAGGCCGCGCAACGGAAACCACGCGAGATAGCGTCCGCCGGAGAACAGCACGATCAGCAGCACGGCGAACAGGAAGCTGGGGATGGCGTAGCCGACGATGACGACGCCGCTGGTCCAGATGTCGAACTTCGAGCCGTCCTTGACAGCCTTGCGGATGCCGAGCGGGATCGAGATCAGGTAGACGATCAGCGTCGTCCAAAGCCCGAGCGAGATCGAGACCGGCATCTTGTCCAGCACCAGATCGACCACGCGCTGGTCGCGGAAGTAGCTGGTGCCGAAGTCGAAGACCAGATAGTCGCCCATCATCTTCAGAAAGCGTTCGTGCATCGGCTTGTCGAAGCCGAACTGCTTTTCCAACTGCTTGATGAAATCGGGATCGAGGCCCTGAGCCCCTCTGTACCGGCCGGTGATCTGCTCTCCCCCGCCAGACTGCTGGGCCTGCGGCGGCAGGTCGGAACCACCCGATGTGCCTCCGATACGCGCGGTGGCGTCCACGCCGGTCCCCTGAAGCTGAGCCAGCATCTGCTCGATCGGGCCGCCGGGGGCGGCCTGCACGATGACGAAGTTGATCACCATGATCCCGATCAGCGTCGGGACGATCAGCAGCAGGCGGCGGACGATGTAGGCCAGCATCCTGGGATTCCTCGAGTTACGCCTGTTTCAGGTCCAGCGATGCCTATTGCGACGCCCGCTTGTCGGCAGCCGTCCACCACGTACCAGGAAATCCTATTGAATACCGCGCCTTCTTCTCCGGGTAGCCGAACTTGTTCCAGTACGCCAGCCAGGACTCGTCGTTGTACCATTGCGGGATCTGGTACCAGCCCCACAGCAACACCCGGTCGAGCGCCCGGTTGGTTGCGGCCAGGGTTTTCAGGTCCTTGGCTCCGATCAGTTCCTCGATCAGGCCATCGACGACGGGGTCCTTGATGCCGGGAATGTTGGCGGACCCCCGGATGCCGGCAGCGGTCGAGCCGAAATAGCTGCGCTGCTCGGCGCCCGGCGGCGGGAAGAAGTTCAGCCCAACGGACAGCAGGTCGTAGTCGAAGTCATCGATGCGAACCTGATACTGGGAGGTATCGACCACCCGGATCGAGGCATCGATCCCGGCGCGGCGCGCATTCTGAACGAAAGGCTCGGTCACCCGCACGAGGGTGGGGCTGACCAGCAGGATTTCCATCCGCATCTGGTCGCCGGCGGCATTGACCAGCCGGTTGTTCTTCAACTCCCAACCGGCATCGCGGAACAGCCGCAGCGCCTCGCGCAGGTTGGTGCGGATGTTACCGGAGCCGTCTGTTACCGGCGGTTCGTAGGCCTTGGTCAGGACCTCCGGGCGGACCTTGTCCTTGTATTTCTCGAGAACAGCCAACTCGGCCGGGTCCGGGGCGCCGCTGGCGCCGAACTCCGAATTGGGGAACCAGCTCTTCACCCGCTTGTACTCGCCGAACAGGAGCGTCCGCTGGACCGATTCGAAATCGTAGAGAAGGTTGATCGCTTCGCGGACCCTGACGTCCTGGAACTGCTGGCGGCGCAGGTTGAAGATATAGCCCTGGGTACCCCTGGGGGTCTCGTCCGGCACCACCCGCTTGATCAGGTTGCCGTCCTTGACGGCGGGTACGTCGTAGTTCTGGTTCCAGCGCTGGGCGCGGTTTTCCTGGCGGTAGTCGATCCGTCCGGCCATGAAGGCTTCGAACAGGACGGTGTCGTCCAGATAATAGTCGTAGCGGATCTGGTCGACGTTGTTCAGCCCGCGATTGACCGGCAGGTCCGCCGCCCAGTAGTCGGCCACGCGCTCGTAGGTGACCGACCGTCCGGGATCGACCGCCTTGATCCTGTAGGCGCCGCTGCCCAGCAGCGGCTCCAGCGTCGTCTTGGTGATGTCTCGGCCATTGGCGTTCCACCAGTGCCGAGGCAACGGCGAGGACTGCGCCACCGTCAGCAGCGGCTTCATGCTGTTGCGGGTCTTGAAGGTGAACTTCAGCTTGTGCGGGTCCAGCACCTCGATGCCGCTGACATCCTCGTAGAAGCTCTGGAGGAAGGGGCGGCCATACTGCTTGATCGTGTCGAAGGCGAACTTGAAGTCGTCGGCGGTGATCGGCTGGCCATCGTGCCAGCGCGCCTCGGGGCGGAGGTTGAAGACGATCCAGCTCTTGTCCTCGGGATACTCGGCATTCTCCGCAATCAGGCCATAGGCGGACGACAACTCGTCGCTCGATCCCGTCATCAGACCGTCCGATATCAGGCCGATGCCCGCCGACAACTGGCCGCGCAGGATATAGGTGTTGAAGCTGTCGAAGCTGCCGAAGGCGCCCAGCACGACCGAACCGCCTTTGGGAGCGTTCGGGTTGGCGTAGGGCCAATGCGGCATGTCGGGACCGTAGAGCGGCTCGCCGAACTCCGCCATCGCCCAGGTGCGGGTGACTTTCTGTTCGGCCTCCTGCGCTGCGGCGGGCAAGATCGCCCCAAGCATCAGGAGTCCTGAACAAACGGCGGCGGCTAGCAGTCTCTTCATCCGGCTCTCATCCCTCATGCGGTCTTCCCGATACATGGTGTCGGGAGTTCAGCGTTGGCAGCCGAATCCGTTTAAATCAAGGCCAAAAGACCGATCCGGCTCAACGGCTGGCCGCCTTGGCTTCCCTAGACCACCACGTGGACGGGAAACCGGTGTCAAAGCGCGGCTTCCGGTCCGGCCAGCCGAACTTGGTCCAGTACGCGATCCAGGTCTCGTCGTTGTACCATTGCGGGATCATGGCGTGCTGCCACAGCAGCACCCGGTCGAGCGCCCGCGAGGTCGCCTGGAGCTTGTCGTAGTCCCTTGCCGCGATGACTTCCTCGATCAGGGCATCGACGACAGGGTCCTTGATCCCGGCATAATTGGCCGAGCCCTTCACGTCGGCGGCGGCCGAGCCGAAATAGCTGCGCTGCTCGGTGCCCGGCGGCGGGAAGAAGTTGAAGAACACCATGACGGCGTCGAAGTCGAAATCGTCGGTGCGTTTCTGATGCTGGGCACTGTCCACGATCCGGATCGTGGCATCGATCCCGGCGCGCTGAAGTCCGGTGACATAGGGCTGCACTACCCGGACCATCGACTGGCTATCGTCCAGGATCTCGACCCGCATCTGCTGCCCGGTCTTCACGTTGACCAGCTTGTTGTCGCGGGTCTCGTAGCCGGCCTGACGGAACAGGGCCATGGCCTTGCGGACATTGTCGCGGTTGTTGCCGGAGCCGTCGGTGCTGGGCGGCTCGTAGGCAGTCGTAAAGACTTCCTCGGGCACGCGGCCCCGGTACTTCTCCAGGATCTCCAGCTCCGCCGGGGTCGGCGGGCCGCTGGCGCCGAACTCGCTGTTGGGGAAGTTGCTCTTCACCCGGCGGTACTGGCCGTACAGGATATTCTTCTGAAGCCACTCGAAGTCATAGAGATACGCCAGCGCCAGCCGGATTCTGGGATCGCTGAACTGGGTTCGGCGCATGTTGAAGCGGATGCCCTGCGCACCCAGCGGCCGCTCGTTGGCAATCACCCGCTTCTCGATCCTGCCGTCCTTGACCTGTGGGATGTCGTAGCCCGACGTCCAGCGCTGTGCCCTGTTCTCCTGGCGGAAGTCGTAGGCTCCCCCCTTGAATGCTTCGAACATCACGTCGTCGTCGCGGTAGAAGTCGGTCCGCACGGTGTCGAAGTTGTTCTGCCCGACATTGACCGGCAGATCCTTACCCCAATAGTCCGTCACCCGCTCGTAGGTGATCGAGCGGCCGGGATCGACCGCCTTAACCTTGTACGGACCGCTGGTCAGCGGCGGCTCCAGCGTGGTCTTACTGATGTCCCGCCCGTCGGCGGTCCACCAGTGCTCCGGCTCCGGCGACAGGATGCTGGCGGCGCGGATCAGCGGCTTCATCTCGCCCCTGGTCTTGAAACTGACCTTCAGGCGGTGCTCGTCCAGCGCCTCGACCTTCTCGACGTCTTCGAGGAAGCTCTTGAGGAAAGGGCGGCCGTGCTGCTCGATCGCGTTCCAGCCAAACACGAAATCGGCAGCCGTGACCGGGTGGCCGTCGTGGAATTTGGCTCCCTCGCGCAGGTTGAAGACGACCCAGCTCTTGTCCTCGGGGTACTCGGCGGTTTCGGCGATCAGTCCGTAGACCACTTCCAACTCGTCGCCCGAGGAGACGAACAGCGAGTCGGAGATCAGGCCGATGCTGCGCGGCACCTGCCCGCGCAGGATGAGCGAGTTGAGGCTGTCGAAACTGCCCGGTTCCGCCGTGACGACTCCGCCGCCTTTGGGGGCGTCCGGGTTCACGTAGTCGAACCTCGGGAACCCCTCGGGATATTTCGGCGTGGTGAACTCCGCCAGTGCGTGGGTTCGGGTGATGCCCTCCTCCGCCCAGGCTGCGGGAGCGAGGAGGAGGAGAAACGCCGCGACGGCGGAGGCGAATTTCATCAGGACGGCACCGGTTACGGTCGAACGGTCATCAATCTTCGTCGTCATCATCGATGTCGTCGTCATCCTCGTCGTAATGCTCGTCCATCATCTCGAGGATGGCTTCGTAATCGGGCGTATCGTCGACGAACTTCTGGAAGCGTTTCAGGTTGGTGCCCTGCTGAAGCCACGACTGGGCAGCCTCGGTATGCTCGGGATGGCAGGAGAGAAGATAGAAGGCAGCCTGCTCGGGGCGCTCCAGCTTCGTCTCGCCCAGTTGTTCCAGGACGGCGCCGACGTAGAACGGCAGGACTTCGGCGAAGTCCTCGACGACCTCGACCTCCTCGCCCTCGTCGGCGGCGGGGGTCACGACTCCGCCGCCGCCGTGCCAACCGTTCACTTTCTCGCCGGAAACCGCAAGCTCCTCGTCGTCATCGTCCTCGTCATCATCGAGGTCGTCGTCGTCATCGCCGACGTATTCGTCGTCTTCGTCTTCATCGTCGATGAGGTCGTCGTCGATATCCTCGTCGTCACCCTCGAACGCCAGTTCGAGTGCGTCGATGATTTCGAGGAATTGGGTGCTGCGCTGTTCCCAGGAGGGCGTGGCCTTCAATTCCGCGATCATCCGGTCGAGCATTTCCCGGATATCGGTATCGGCGTTTTCGTAGGCTGACTGGGCTGGTTTAGGGATCAGCATGGCGAACATTCCCTGGTCTTAAAGCGCGAGTTCGAGGGAGCGGTGCCGCCGCATCGAGCGGCTGCACGGAATCGAGTCTTACCAGATGGCGACGCGAAAAGGGCAGAGAAAGAGATACGAAAATGAGGCTATCAACCTAATGGAGCCTCACCCAAACGGGCGAGCGCCTCGGCGTGGGCGGCGGCGTCTCCGGCAGCCACCACTCGCCCGTCGGACCCTCTGCCGAGCGGTGCTCCGCTCCAGTCCGTCATGACGCCGCCCGCCCCTTCGACCACCGGGACCAAGGCCGCGTAGTCGTAGAATTTCAGGCCTGCTTCGATCACCAGATCGACGAAGCCAGCGGCCAGCAGGCCATAGGCGTAGCAATCGCCGCCATACATGGGCAGCTTGACGGCCGTCGCGACTCGACGGAAGGCCGCGTAGTCGTCGGCTCCGAACAGATC
>DASQKT010000282.1:0-13026 GCA_035630415.1 Skermanella sp. | reverse complement strand
TTCCAGGCGGAATATGCCGGTGCGGGCGACCAGGGGCCGCCCCAGATCCATGTCCGGATCAACGCAAAGCTGGTCGCCATGCCCCGCCGCACCATCGAAGCCGGCAAGACCTTCGAGGCCTTGGAGCCGGCGCGGAGTGCTGCATTCCAGGACATCATCGCGGCCTATGACGAGGCGTTGGGCAAGGTCCTGCGCCGGCTGGTCGAATGGTCGCTGACCGAGGCGGCGCGGATCGACAGGCAGGGACCGCGACGCGCCTCGTGAAACGCCCGGTTTAGGAACTGTTTTTGATTTCGTGAGTTTGTTCCCCATGCCTTTCCCGGCGCCTTGAACAGCGCGGGGTCCGGCCCGGTGCAAGCCATGGAGAACAAGTCCTGATGAAAACAGCCGTCCTGGGCGTGGCGTTCGCCCTGACAGCCATGGCCGTAACCTTGATTTCCCCAAGCTCCGCCGTTGCGCAGGAGCCGAGCTTCGTCACCATCGGAACCGGCGTGATCACCGGCCTCTATTATCCGGCGGGAGGGGCCATCTGCCGGCTCGTCAACAAAAGCCGCGCCCAGCACGACATCAGATGCGCGGTGGAGGCGACGGACGGATCGGTCTTCAATCTGGCGGCCTTGCGCCGGGGCGAAATGGACATGGCCATCGTCCAGTCGGACTGGCAGTTCCACGCTTACAAGGGCACGGCGCGCTTCCGCGACGAAGGCCCGTTCAAGAACCTGCGGTCCGTCTTCGGTCTTCACGGGGAGCCGTTCACGGTGGTAGCACGGGCTGATGCCCGTATCGGGACCTTCCAGGATCTCAAGGGCAAGCGCATCAATATCGGCCCCGAGGGTTCCGGCGGGCGCGCCATCTTGGATACGGTGCTTAAGGCATTCTCGTTGACGGTGCGGGACTTCGCCCTCGCTTCGGAACTTCCCGCGACAGAGCAGGCCGGCGCCCTGTGCGACAACCGCGTCGACGCCATCCTGCTGGCCGGCGGCCACCCCAGCGCAGTGGTGCAGGAAGCCGCATCCTCCTGCGCCGTCGCCTTGGTCCCGGTTTCCGGCAGGCCCATCCAGCGCCTGATCGACGACAGCCCCTGGCTTGCAAGCACCGTGATACCCGGCGGCCTCTACCCCGGCGTGCCCGACGATACCGAAACCTTCGGCGTGAAGGCGACCCTGGTCAGTTCCTCCAGCGTGGACGCCGATACCGTCTACGAGGTGACCCGCACGGTGTTCGACAACCTGGATGAATTCACGTCGCTCCACCCCGCCTTGCGGGGGCTGGAGGCTGCTGCCATGGCGAAGGACGGTTTGGCGGCCCCGCTGCACGAAGGAGCGAAGCGGTACTTCAAGGAAGCCGGGCTGCGGTAAGCCCTGATTTTGTCCAATCCTGCTGCCGTCTTCCCGCATCACTTCCTTGTGAGTTGCCGGAGCACGGCGGCGCTGGCAGCATCGTTGCGGATTACATGCGTATTCCGCCTTGAGCATCAACTTCATGGATCAGTCATGCGCCAGCCGGTAGCCACACTCTCACTGATCGCGTTGAGTTTCGCCGCCGTCGCCGTCGGCATTTCTCCGGGAGCGTCGGCGCAGGAACCGGCGGTCGAGGAGCAGATCGTCGACGCGTTTCAGACCCTTTTCGGCAAGCATCCGGGCCAGCGCGTCAACCACGCCAAGGGCATCGTCGCGGAAGGAAGCTTCAAGGCCTCGCCGGACGCGGCGGCGCTGACTCGTGCGGTCCATTTCCAATCCTCAACTGGGACCGTTCCGGTGACCGTCCGCTTCTCGAACGCGACCGGTCTTCCTAACCTTCCCGACGGCGACCCGAACGCCAATCCCCACGGCATGGCGGTAAAGTTCAGCCTGCCGGACGGCAGCGAAACGGACATGGTGATCAACAGCCTGCATTTCTTCCCGGTGGCCACTCCGACGGAGTTCCGCGACCTGCTTCAGGCCGTGGCATCCAGCAAGCCGGACACCCCAAAGCCGACGCCGCTGGAAGAATTCGTCGCCAAGCACCCGGCGGTCGCACAGGCCGGCGCCACCGTCAGGACGCCGGCAAGCTTCGCCACAGAGCGCTATTTCGGCATCAACGCCTTCGCCTTCACCAACAAGGCGGGAGAAACCAATTTCATCCGCTATGTCGCCGAACCGCTGGCCGGCGTCACCTATCTCGATCCAGCCGACGCCGCCAAGCGGACGCCGGACTACCTCGGCGACGATCTGAAGGACCGGCTGGCGAAGGCGCCGGTCCAATTCCGCCTGCTGGCTCAGGTAGCAGGCCCCGGTGATCCGATCACCGACGCGACCATCCCCTGGCCGGCAGACAGGAAGCGGGTCGAGCTTGGCGTCATTACCGTGACGGCGCTGGCTCCCGACAACGAAGAAGCGGCGAAGTCGCTGCTGTTCCTGCCGGGAAACGTAACCGACGGCGTGGCGCCATCGGACGATCCGCTGATCGCGGTGCGCGACGCCTCTTACGCCATCTCGTTTTCCCGCCGCAGCGAGTAATCACCGGCGCTGGTCCGACAGCTTTTCTTCAAGGATCTGGCGGACCAGCGGCAGCGCCCGGTCGCGGGACATGCCGGCGGCGAGACGAGGATCGTAGAGGGTCCGCAGCAGCAGCCGGTCGATCGACCCGAGTTCCCGATAGCCGATATCGTCGTCCAGCACGGTTTCGGGATGCCCCGATGTTTCGCCGAAGAAACCCATGCTCTGGAAGATTTCCTCCAGCAGGCAGGCGCTGACGCCGTCCGGCGGCATCGCGCCCGCGTTGATATGGATCTTCGATCCCCTGATCTCGCCATCCAGGGTGGAGGGCAGCGCTATGCAGGTGAAGGGCTCGTCCTTGACCCCGCTGGCGGGCTCGACGAAGAACGGCCAATAAGAGACCCTGTTGGTCACGTAGACGTCGATATCACCGGCCCAGAGCGGATTGTCGTCGACCGTTATCGCGCGGCCCGTCAGGTCCGCCAGATCGTCCGCTATCCGCTGCACCCGACCTAGCCATGCCTTCCCGGCATCTCCGCGCACCGCTATGCCGATGGCGCCCGGCCACTTGGTCACCGGCCTGACGCCGCGCGCCTCGTTCGCCAGGGCGCCCCGGTCGAACAGGCCGACCGCCCGGTTCAGCCATTGCGAGGGATCGCCGTCGGGATCGGGAGGGGCCTGGAGCACGATTGCCGGAAGATCGAGGGTGCTGCCAAGGACCGGTGCGGGAACAATCGACAGGAACATCAGCGCCGGCAAGACGAGGCGCGATAGCGTCGAGGTTCCGGCGGCCCGCTGATGCATAGCTCCCCTGAACTCCCGTTCCCGGTAGTCGCCAAGCCGTTATTGATTAAATCATTCACTGATAATGGGCCGATGGGCATTTTGCTCCAAGCGGCGCTGCGAAAAGACATGGGCAGTCACCCTGGGGATACGCCTAAAATCCCGAATGCCCCTTTATGGTTTGTGGGTTAAGCTGATTCGATGCCCCGAACGTTCCGAAGCTGTGGATCGTTCGTCGGCAGGATAAGACAGGCTCCATTGAAGCGGGTGGGATGATCGGGCAATGACCGATTTTGGTTTATTGTCACGCGGCGAGTTGCAGGACATGGCGGAGGCGGCGCGTGAAGTGCTGAACTGCCAGCGTGTCCTGACCAAGACCGGCGACAACATCGTCGGGGAGGTCCTGCGCGGCGCCGGCACCTTCTACGAGTGGCGCCACTATCCGCAGGGCGACATCTACGACTCAGAGCATCACGCCCAATACTACTACCATGCCCACCCGGAGGAAGAGCGCGTCTCCGGCGAGCATGGCCACTTCCATACGTTCCTCCGCCCGCTCGGCATGCCGGCAGGCATAGCCCCGGCTCCCGTGCCCGACCCGAAGGAGCCCGAATCCGAAAACGACGCGCTTTGCCATCTGGTCGGGATCTCAATGGACAGGGCCGGGCTGCCGATCCGCCTGTTCACCACCAACCGCTGGGTCACCGGGGAAACATGGTACGCGGCCGGCGACGTGGTCCGCATGCTCGACTGCTTCATCATCGATCATGCCCGCCCGTCGTGGCCGGCCAACCGCTGGATCACCGCCCTGATGCGGATGTTCCGGCCGCAGATCGTCGAGCTGCTTTATGCCCGCGATGCCGAGATACAACGACGGCTCGACGCCTCGCCCCGGTCCAATGTCTTCGAGGACCGCGACCTTGAGGTCGCTTCGGAAATGCGGGTGTCGATCGAGGACCAGATCGCCCGGATCGAACTGGCGCTCGCCCGCGTCCGCCGGCGAGAGGCTCCCCTGGCGCGAAGTTTGCTGAAAAGTACTCCCTGAATTAACTAAAGGTTAGGCATTGGGGCCGGAAAATCGAGGTGAAGAATGAGGCCGTCGTTGAGATAGAGCCCAAACCGCCCGCAGCGCCGCAATACGACTGGAAACATGACCGAACACCTGACCCAACGGGATGTCGAACGGCTACTGGCGGACCCTTCTCCGCAGACGCGCGCCGAAATGGCCGCCAAAGTCGCGGCAAGTCTTGAAAGCGTCAGGCTGACCGAGGGCGAGCGCAAGCTTGCCGAAGGCATCGTGCGCGTCATGGCCCGCGACGCGGCCGAGCGCGTCCGGCAAGCGCTGGCGGAAAACCTCAAGTCATCGCAAAGCCTGCCGCGCGACGTCGCGCTGACGCTCGCCCGCGACGTGGAGGCGGTTGCCCTGCCGGTATTGGGTGCCTCGTCGGTGCTGACCGACGTCGACCTGATCGAATTGGTGCGGACCGGCACGGCCGCCAAGCAGACCGCCATTGCCGGGCGGCCCGAAGTGAGCGAGGAAGTCGCCGGCGCGCTGGTGGAAACGGCGCCCGAACAGGCCGTCGCCAAGCTGGTCGCCAACCCCGGCGCCAAGATAGCTCCCGAAAGTCTGGGCCGAGTGCTGGATCGCTTCGGCGACAGCCCCGCCATTCAGGAACCCCTGGTCCACCGCGACCAGTTGCCGGTGACGGTCGCGGAGCGGCTGGTTGCGCTGGTGTCCGATACCCTGCGCGACTATCTGGTGACCCACCACGACCTGCCGGCGGGCATCGCCAGCGATCTGGTCTTGCAAAGCCGCGAGCGTGCCACCGTCTCGCTGGCCACCGACGGACAGGATAGCGCTGATGTGGAGCGTCTGGTCGAGCATCTGCGCCGCAACGGCCGTCTGACGCCGTCGCTGATGCTGCGGGCACTCTGCATGGGCGATGTCGCGATCCTGGAAGCCAGCCTGTCGCTGCTGGGCAAGGTCCCGCTGACCAATGCCCGTCTGCTGATCCACGACGCCGGACGGCTCGGCCTGAAGTCACTCTACGAACGGGCGGGGCTGCCGACACGGCTGCTGCCGGCCTTCCGCGTCGCCGTCGATGTTTCCCACGAGACGCTGCTGGACGGCGAACCCGGCGACCTCGACCGCCACCGCCGCAAGATGATCGAGCGCATCCTGACGCAATACGAGGACCTGTCCTCGGAAGACCTCGACTACTTGCTCAACAAGCTGGGCGATCTGGTCGAGCCGGCGGCCTGACAAACGCTCTCCGGCACGCCGCTAGAAACTGGGCGGCGTGCAGGCGCTGACCACTTCGCAGATTTCCTCGCCGACAGTGCGGAAACGGTGGGGCAGGCGGCTGTTGAAGTAATAGGCGTCTCCCGGCCCCAATATGCGGCGCTGGTCTCCCACCGTTACTTCCAGCCGGCCGCGCAGGACCACGCCGCCTTCCTCCGCCGCGTGGCGCAGCATGTTCTGTCCGGTATCGGCCCCCGGCTGATACTGCTCGTGCAGGATCTGGAGCGCACGTGCTTCCGGGTCGCGGCCGACCTGGGCGTAGCGGATGGCGCCGTCGCTGATGACGGTCAGGTCCTCGGCGCGGAAGAACACCTGCTCGCGCGGCGCCTGCTCCATCGAAAAGAAGTCGGCGAGACTCATGGGGATGCCGTCCAGCACCTTCTTGAGCGAGCCGACCGACGGGCTGGACCTGTTCTGCTCGATCAGCGAGACGGAGGCATTGCTGACGCCGGCCCGCTTCGCCAACTCGCGCTGCGACAGCCCGTGCATCTCGCGGATTGCCCGCAGCCGGGCGCCGACATCGAACTCCATGGGATTCTACCCGCGAACCACTGTTAAACCTGTTCAATATATTGAACAGGTAAGTGGCTTTCGCGCAAGGCACCTTATTGTCTCATTTTACGGCTGCAAGGCCCTTGTCGATTTTCTTGAGCGTGGCTTAGGCTGCTGGCAACAAGACGAACAGACAGAGCTGTCCGTTCGTGCCAATCCGTCATAATCCTCGATCACTGAAGGAGAGCCCGTCATGGACGGCATCATGACCAGTCAGCCGAACAACCTCGAAGCTTTCTGGATGCCGTTCACGATGAACAGGCAATTCAAGAAGGCGCCGCGCATGCTGGTGTCGGCCGAGGGGATGTACTACACGGCGCAGGATGGCCGGAAGATCCTGGACGGCGCCGCCGGCCTGTGGTGCGTCAACGCCGGTCATCGCCGTCCCAAGATCGTCGAGGCGGTCCAGAAACAGGTCTTCGAACTCGATTACGCGCCGGCCTTCCAGATGGGGCACCCGGCGGCGTTCGAACTGGCGTCGCGCCTGATCAACCTGATGCCCGGCGACCTCGACCACGTCTTCTTCACCAATTCCGGATCGGAATCCGTCGATACCGCGCTGAAGATCGCGCTGGCCTATCAGCGCGCCAGGGGCGAGGGCACCCGGCAGCGGTTGATCGGGCGCGAACGGGGATATCACGGCGTCGGTTTCGGCGGCATCTCGGTCGGCGGCATCGTGACCAACCGCAAGTTCTTCGGCAGCCTGCTCAACGGCGTCGATCACATGCCGCACACCCACGACAAGGCGCATCAGGCGTTCAGCCGGGGCCAGCCGGAATGGGGCGGCCATCTGGCCGACGAACTGGAGCGCATCGTCACGCTGCACGACGCCTCCAACATCGCCGCCGTGATCGTCGAGCCGGTAGCAGGATCGACCGGCGTGCTGATCCCGCCGCAGGGCTATCTTCAGCGGCTGCGCGAGATCTGCGACAAGCACGGCATCCTGCTGATCTTCGACGAGGTCATCACCGGCTTCGGCCGACTGGGCGCCGGCTTCGCCACCGATTACTTCGGCGTGATGCCCGACATCGTCTGCACCGCCAAGGGCATCACCAACGGCACCATCCCGATGGGCGGCGTCTTCGTACGCAAGCACATCTACGACGCCTTCATGACCGGTCCGGAAGGCGCTATCGAGCTGTTCCACGGCTACACCTATTCCGGCCACCCCGTCGCCTGTGCGGCAGCGCTCGCCACGCTGGACACCTACCAGGAGGATGGGCTGTTCCAGCGCGCCGCCGATCTGGCGCCGTACTGGGAAGACGCCGTCCACAGCCTGAAGGACGCCCGCCACGTCATCGACCTGCGCAACCTGGGCCTGATCGCCGGCATCGAACTCGAGCCGCTTCCCGGCCAGCCGACCAAGCGCGCGTTCGAGGCCTTCCTGAAGTGCTTCGAGGCCGGCGTGATGATCCGCACCACCGGCGATATCATCGCCCTGTCGCCGCCGCTGATCATCGACAAAGCCGAGATCGACCGCATCTTCACGACCATCCGCGACGTGCTGGCGACTATCGAGTAGTTCCTCGCCGCTCTTTCCGAGCCTACGGTTGCTCCAGGTTCGTGCAAAGCCGGGGCTCGGATGCGCACATGACGGGCTTGGAGTTGCCGAGCTTTCCATCGGCGCAGACATTGCCGGTTCGGGCGTATTCATCCCGTGAGTCGTGGCGGTCATGCAACCGGTCGCGTTCGCTCTGCATGTCGCCGACCGCGCGGTCGAGATGCTGGCGGACGGTCCGGGCCATCCGCTCACCGATCCGCTCCACATCGGACTCGCGCTTGGCGACCTGGGAGCCGGACTGCTTCACCGCGAACTCGACCGTGCGCTGGATGGCTGGCGTAAAGCGCTCCAGCACGTCCTGATCGATCCTGTAGTGCAGGACTTCGTGCTGCCAGACCGACTCGCGGGCGCAGTCGTCGTTTGCCAACTCGCTCCCGACATAGATCTTCGGATCGGTCAGCGTGATCTTCACCTCGACCGCTTCCATAGAAACGCAGAGCTCGCGGCCGTTCCCGGACACTCGGTAACTGGACTGCTGGCCGACGGTGAAGGCTCCGACATAGAGACCGGCGGGGTGCGTGCCGGGCTTCTTGAACAGCCGGGTCAATTCGCTATAGGTGCGTTCCTCGTGGATTACCGGCGCGCTCTGGTCCACCTTCACCGAAACCGTCGCGGCGGGCGCGCGGCTCTGGCAAGTCTGCGCCTCTGCCGGGGCCGCTGTCAGCAGCGCCAGAAGGGACAGCGGAAGGACTGCTGATAAGAATAACCTGATGGACACGGGCTGGTGCGCTGCTGTGATGGCTGACCGTCCCATTCTTCACAGCAAATGTTTCAAATTTCCAATCCTTTCGGATTAACTCTTTGCATGTGGCCGGCTGATGTCACAGCAGGTCGCGCAGCCTGAACCATGACATCGCCAGGACCAGCAACGGCGTGCGGGCGGCTCCACCGGGAAAGCTGGCATGGGGCAGGCGGGCGAACACGTCGAACCGCTCGGCGGTCCCGCCGATCGTTTCCGCGATCAGCTTCCCGGCCAGTCCTGTCAGGGCGACGCCGTGGCCGGAGTATCCGTGCGCGAAGAAGACGTTGTTCCCGATCCGCCCGAAATGAGGCGTCCGGTTCATGGTGATCGCGACGTTGCCTCCCCAGCAATGATCGATCCGCGCATCGGCCAGTTGCGGGAAGTAGCGCAGCATGGTCTTGCGGAGCAGCCGCTTTAGGTCCGGCCGGTCCAGTGCCGAATAGCTGACGCCGCCGCCGAACAGCAGCCGGTGGTCGGGAGAAAGCCGGTAATAGTTGAGGACGAAGTTGACATCGGCGACGGCATGGCCGCAGGGGATCAGCGCGGTTGCGCGTTTCTCGCCCAAGGGTTCCGTCGCGATCATGTAAGTCGCTACCGGCATGATCTTGGCTGCGATTTCAGGCGCCAGACCGCCGAGATAGGCGTTGCCGGCCAGCACCATGTACCGGGCGCGGACCACGCCGGCGGCGGTGTGCGCCGCCGGTGCAGCACCGGTGTCGATCCGCAGCACGCGGGAGCCTTCGAAGATGCGCGCACCCGCTTCCACGGCCGCCTTGCCCAGGCCGATCGCGTAGTTGAGCGGGTGAAGCTGTCCGCTGCTGCCGTCGAACAGCCCGCCGACATAGGCATCGGACGCGACCATGGACCGGATTTCCGACCGGTCCAGCATACGCGCCTCGCCGTAGCCATAGTTCTGGCGCCACTCCGCTTCCATGTCGCGCAGGCCGTTGATCTGGCGCTGCTTGAGGGCGGCCATCACGTAGCCCCAGCGCAGGTCGCAGTCGATCCGGTGGCGGGCTACCCGATCGCGGAGGATGGTCTTGGACTCTTCGCCCAGTTCCCACAGCAGGCGGGCGTCGTCCTTGCCAACCCAGCCGGCCATCGTGCCCATCGACGGATTGTAGGCGGTGACGATCTGGCCGCCGTTGCGGCCCGACGCTCCCCAGCCGATCTTCTCCGCCTCCACCACGACGACGTCGTAGCCCCGCTCCGCCAGATTGAGAGCGGTCGAAAGCCCGGTATAGCCGCCGCCCACCACGCAGACGTCGCACCGGACCTCGCCGGCGAGTTCCGGATGGTCGGGCTGGGGCAGGGCGGTGTCGGTATACCAGGAGCGGGGATGCTGCCTGCCGGCCACTTTACGGCTGGCCTCCACCACTGGAAACCGGACTGCGGCAGCCCAGCACCGGCCAGCGGCTGTCGCACCAGGGCGTCCATCTCCGCCAGCGGCCCAGCGTCTGGTCCGGTCCGAACAGGGCGGCGTGGAGTCCGGCAATGGTCAAGGTCATGAAAACTCCGGCATAGATCACGTCGCTGAAGAAATGGGCTCCCATCCCGATCCTGAGAAGCCCCGCGCCGAGACCGGCAGCCATGCCGGCCGCGAGCAGCGGACCGGAGAAGCGGCGGGCCACCACATAGGCCAATATCTGGAGATAGAATCCCATGGCGGCGTCGCCCGCGACGAAGGAGCAATTCTTTTCGCACTGGTTGCTGAGCACCATCGGCGGACTGTAATACTGAGAGCCGCCGAACTCTGCCACCTGAACCGGCCTTGCCCGGTTCCACATATCCTTCAGCACGACGTTGGCGACCAGCCCCGGCCCCAGCACGAGGCCCAGTAACAGGAAGGCCCAACTCTTCGGTCCAAGCCACAGCAACGTCGCGGGGGTCTTCGACCGCACATACAGGACGGCGGTGTAGATAAAGGCCAGCGCCGTGACGGTGCCGATGACGCGCGCCAGTATCTGGATCGCGTTATGCACGGTCTCCGGCACCGGCTGATTGCGCCAGATGAAGCCCGTGCCGGGGTCGAAGAAAAGCTTGGAGACGCTGAGGTCGATCGCCGGCACCAGCACCAGCATGACCAGGATCGCCAGCCCGACCCGGATGCTCCACCGCACCCGCGACGACCGGAACGCGGCGAGACCGCCGGCATCGGGTTTTTGCTTCTCGGACGCCAGCGTCATCAGTCCAGATCCGTTCCAATCGAGCATATGACTACGCCTTATGGAGTAAACCTGGAAGGATTGTCCAGTACATGCATTTCCTTCGGGCCGCGAACCAATCATGCGGCCCGTTTCACCGTAGTTTCGGATCAAGCGCCGAGAGCCCGTTCGCGAATGTCCAGATAGGCCTGATCGCTCCACTTGCTCCAGGCCCGCGACTTTTCAAGGGCGTTGGTGAAGGACGCGTGGACCTTGCCGGCCAGCTCGCTGGATGCGGCGATGTCCGCCAGCACTTCCTTGGTCGCCCGGCCCATCTCGGCGACCACGTCGTCCGGCCATGTGCGCGGCTGGACCCCATGGTCGCGGACCAGCGGCTCCAGCGAGATGGCGTTGTGCCAGTTGAAATCGGCCAGCGTCGTGGTCGCGGTCGCCTGTGCCGCCGCCGCGACGATCTGCTGAAGATCCTTTGGCAGCGCGTCATATTTCTGCTTGTTGACGCTGATCTCCAGGGCCGGTCCGCCCTCGTGGAAGGCGGGGAGGTAGTAGTATTTGGCGATCTGGTGCAGGCCGAACGCCAGATCGTTCCACGGCCCGACCCATTCCGCCGCATCGACCGCGCCGGACTGGAGCGCCGCGAAGATCTCGCCCGGCGGCGTCAGCACGACGTTGACGCCCATCTTCTGCATCACGGCGCCGCCGAGGCCCGCGATCCGGAACTTGCGGCCGCGCAGGTCGGCCAAACTCTTGACCTCGCGGACGAACCAGCCGCCGGCCTGGACGCCGCTGCTGCCGGCGTAGAGCGGCTTGACGCCGAACGGCGCATAGGCCTCGTCCCAAAGCTGCTGGCCGCCGCCGAAATAGAGCCAAGCGGCATGTTCGGTCGCGTTCAGCCCGAACGGAACGCCGGTGAACCAGTGGAACACCGGGCTCTTGCCCTGCCAGTAATA
Source organism: Skermanella sp. (assembly GCA_035630415.1). Taxonomy (GTDB): domain Bacteria; phylum Pseudomonadota; class Alphaproteobacteria; order Azospirillales; family Azospirillaceae; genus Skermanella. The sequence goes on along the minus strand of DASQKT010000282.1, from coordinate 1,497 downwards.
CGGGGTCGCATGGAGCATGTCGGCGGTGCCGCTGACGACGGCGTCGAACGCTTCGAACGGCGGCACCAGCTCGCCCGCCGCATAGAGCTTGACCGAGAGCCGGCCGCCGCTGAGCGCCGTGATCATGTCGGCGGCGCGCTGCGCGTTGACGCCGACTCCGGGAGCGTTCTTGGGCCAGGAGGTGACCATGGTCCACTGCTGGCGGCCCTGCGAGATCGCCGGCGCCGGGAACGACGATGCCGCACCGAGCGCCGCCGCTCCGCCGATGGCACCCGTTGTGATGAATTGACGTCTTTTCATGTCGCCTCTCTTGGTGGAAGCCTGTCCGGCATCTCTTTGGGGCGGCATAGTGCCTTCTCCGCTGTCGCGATACAACGCGTTCGGTCCGCGGCGCCTTGCCCGGACTGATCCGAATCAGTTCAGCGGTTCGCCGCGCGTGACCGGCTGGACCCGCGCCGTCAGGGGAGCCGGGGCGGCCGTGGCCCCACCGCCCTGGTCCGACGGATACTGCTGCGTCACATTGGGATCGGCCTGATAGGTCTGTTCGGGATAGGATTGCTGCGGATAATTCTGGTTCGGGTAGGCCTGCTGCTGAACCGCAGCACCGGTGTCGCTCCCTGCCGGGCCGTAGCCCTGCTGGCTGCGGGCCTGGATCTCCGGGTCCCGTTCCACCCGGTTGATGACGTATTTGGTGCCGTCGCTGACGCCGCTGGCGACCATTCCGACCAAGCCGCAGCCCGGCAGCATCATCAGTGCCGGTAAGGCTAGGAACACGATGCGCATGCAATCCCCCTTTTCATATCGCCCACTGCGCTAAAGCCTAAGGTGCTCCCGGCGCAAGCACCAAATGCGGTAGGTCCCCCGAAAGCCACATCGTAGGCGGCCTCTCCCGATGCTAGACAAAATACATACACCCACTGGCGCGTTTTGCAGGCAAGACCCATAATGGAAGCCATCGAGCGCAACAAAGCGGAGCCGGCGGGGGTGCGCCCGCGCCGTCATATATATGAACCTGCTCAGTGATTTCATTCAGCGCCACCAGATCACCGAAGTCGAGTGCCTGGTCCCGGACATGTCCGGGATCGCGCGCGGCAAGATCCTGCCGGCTGAAAAGTTCCTCCGCATCCTGCGCGAGCGCGGGCTCCGCATGCCCGAGGCAATCTTCATCCAGACCGTCACCGGCGAATATCCCGACGACGAGGATGTGACCAGCCCGGCCAATTCCGACATCTACATGCGGCCGGACGAGAACACGATCCGCCTCGTCCCCTGGTACACCGAGGCGACCGCCCAGGTGATCAGCGATTGCGATTACGCCGACGGCAGCCCGGTCGATATCTCGCCGCGCTGGGTGCTGAAGCGCGTGCTCGAACTGTACGACGCGCGCGGCTGGAAGCCGATCGTGGCGCCCGAACTTGAGTTCTTCCTGGTCCAAGTCAACAAGGACCCGGACTATCCGCTGGTGCCGCCGGTCGGCCGCTCCGGCCGTACCGAGAG
>DASQKT010000281.1:0-7075 GCA_035630415.1 Skermanella sp. | reverse complement strand
TGCGGATCGGACTGAACCTCCTGGCGATCCGGCGCGACCGCGACATGCTTCCGGCGTCGGAGCGCGAGACGATAGACACGGCGCTGGCGGCGCTCCGGCGCTATTTCGGCGGTGCGGGCGGAGGCGCCGATATCGACGAGTTGCGCCGAGTGCTGGACGACGCGACCGTCCGGCTTTCGGCGCCCGAGACCGGCGCCGCCGGTACCGAAATACTCCTGTCGCTGTTCGGCATACGCCACGCGCTGTTCCATATCCAACGGACGTCCTGAGATGAAGGAACTCGACATTGCCGGCGTGTACATCACGCCCATCCTCGGCTGGGCGATCATAGCATTGGCCGTCTGGACGGTGCTGCGGCGCCTGATCGACAAGGCGGGCCTGGCGCGGTGGATCTGGCATCGCGGACTTTTCGACGCGGCGCTGTTCATCATCGTCCTGGGCGGCGTCGTCGCGGTGGCCGGCCGGCTTACGGATTTATAGGATCATGAAACTGTCTATTTCTCTTGGCCGTATTGCGGTCACCCTGGTCACGGTCGCCCTCGCCGCCGTCGTCGGCTGGTACCTGTGGGACTATTACATGGAACGGCCCTGGACCCGCGACGGCCGGGTCCGCGCCGACGTCATCCAGGTGGCGCCCGACGTCTCGGGCGTGGTGTCCCGCGTCAACGTGGCGGACAATCAGCGCGTCCATCGGGGAGAGCTGCTGTTCACCATCGATCAGGACCGCTACCGGCTGGCGGTCGATCAGAGCAAGGCGATGGTCGAGAGCCGCCGCGCGGAGATGATGCAGCGGGAACGCGACATGGACCGGCAGCACAGGCTTGCCAATGGCGTGATCTCGGCATCGGACCGCGAGCAGGCGGATTCGGCCTATGCCATCGCGCAGGCCGGCTACCGGCAGGCTGTGGCCGACATGGAGGTGGCCAACCTCAACCTCGAGCGGACGGAAGTCCGCGCCGTCGCCGACGGCTATGTCACCAACCTGGAGCTTCATGCCGGCGACTATGTTCAGGCGGGTTCTCCCGCCCTGGCGCTGGTGGACATTACCTCGTTCCATGTCGTCGGGTATTTCGAGGAAACCAAGCTGCCGCGCATCAAGGTCGGGGCACGGGTATCGGTGGCGCTGATGGGATCGGGCGAAAGCTTCGAAGGCCATGTCCACAGCATCGCCAGCGGCATCGTGGACCGCGAACGCAGCCAGAGTCCCGACCTGCTGGCGAACATCAACCCGACCTTCACCTGGGTCCGGCTGGCGCAACGGATTCCGGTCCGGATCTCGCTGGACCATCCGCCGGAGGAATGGCAGCCGCGCGCCGGACTGACGGCGACGATTACCGTCCTGCCGGATTGAGGGCATGGCGGAAGGCCGATTACGGTAGTATTGGATCGACAGCGCCCACTCGAAGGAACTCCGCCCATGAGGCTTTGGATCAAGGACCCGCTGGCTATCCTCGCCGATGGAGCGGAACGCGGGATCGTCGTCGCGGACGGCCGGATCGCCGAACTGGTCCCGGCGGGCCGGGAGCCGGCGACGCCGACGGACGAGGTCTTCGAAGCCGGCGGGCACGTGGTCGTTCCGGGATTGATCAACACCCATCACCACTTCTACCAGACGCTGACCCGTGCCTTGCCCGCAGCCCTCGATAAGGAACTGTTTCCCTGGCTGAAGGCGCTTTACCCGGTGTGGGCACGGCTCGACCGGCCGGCGCTGGAATCGGCGGTTACCGTCGCGATGGCGGAGCTGATGCTGTCGGGCTGCACCACGACGACCGACCACCACTACGTCTTCCCCAAGGGGCTGGAGGATGCGATCGACGTCGAGGTCGATGTGGCGAAGCGGCTTGGCATGCGGGCCGTGCTGACGCGCGGGTCGATGAACCTGTCGGAACGCGACGGTGGGCTGCCGCCGGACAGCGTCGTCCAGGACGAGGACACCATCCTGGAGGACAGCGAGCGGCTGATCGGCAAGTATCACCAGCGCGGCGACGGCGCGATGATCCAGATGGCGCTGGCCCCCTGCTCGCCTTTCTCGGTCACCCGCTCGCTGATGACCCGGACGGCGGAGCTGGCCTCCCGTCATGACGTCCGCCTGCATACCCATCTGGCGGAGACGGAGGACGAGAACGCCTTCTGCCTGGACACGATGGGCTGCCGTCCGCTGGACTACCTGGAGCAATGCGGCTGGCTGAACGACCGCGTCTGGCTGGCCCACGGCATCCACTTCGACGAGGCCGAGATCGGCAGGCTGGCCGCCGCCGGTGCGTCCGTGACCCATTGCGCGTGCAGCAATCAGGTTCTGGCGTCGGGCATGTGTCCGGTCCACGGGATGGAAAGCGCTGGGGTCAAGGTCGGGCTGGGCGTGGATGGTTCGGCCTCGGCCGACAGCAGCAACCTGATGCAGGAAGTGCGCGCTGCCTTCCTGCTGCAACGGCTCCAGTACGGGGTATCGGCGGTCAGCCATCGCGACGCGCTTCGCTGGGCAACCACCGGTTCGGCGGGATGCATCGGGCGCTCGGCGGATTTGGGAGTGATCGCTCCCGGATATCAGGCCGATCTGGCGCTGTTCAGCCTGGACGAGCTTCGCTTCGCTGGACACGGTGATCCTTTGGCCGCCCTGGTCCTGTGCGGTGCGCACAAGGCCGACCGAGTCATGATCGGTGGACGGTGGACGGTGGTTGACGGCGGCATTCCTGGCCTGGATATCGCGGAGCTGGGCCGAAGCCATCAGGCGATGGCCCGCCGCATGGCCGGTCAGAACTGAAGGACCGGGTCCCCCACGGTCATTTCATCCAGCGGTTCCAGATCGAACCCTCGCAGGGGCATGGCGGGCGGCCGCTGGAGCCAGTTGTCGTCCGGGTACTGGCAGACGCCGTCGATCACGTGAAGCGCATAGGCACCGCGCGCATGGCGCGAGCGGTTGGGGCCGCTGCGGTGCGGGCAGAAGCCGTGCAGCAGGATCAAAGTTCCGGCTTCCGCTTCGAGGGGGACGAAAGGTTCCTCGGAACCTTGGCATTCATAGCTGTCGAACCGGTCCATTCCGATGCCGCCGTTGGGCCAGCGGCGGAAACGCGACCGCAGTCCTGCGCGGTGGCCTCCTGGCTGAGCCCACATGCAGCCGTTGTCGATTGTGGCATCCTCCAGCGCGAACCAAAAGCCCAGGACGCTGCTGGGCTCGGTGTAGAGCCAGGTCGCATCCTGATGGGTGCCGATCTCACCCCCCTCCAGGGCCTGCTTGAAGATCACCATGGATTGAAGCAACAAGGGATCGATCATTCCGACCTGCCGGCAGATCTCAGCCAGCCGAGGATCACGGGAAAATTCGTCGAACATCGGATCGAGGTCGTGCAGAGCGTGGCCGATTTTATCTACGCCCCGCCATCCGGGCTCGGCGCCGCTGGCCGGACCGATGTCGTTCTTTTCGAAAAATACCCTGATCTTATCGCCGGAAGTCAAAAAGTAGTCTTCATGCGCCGGAGAGTCGAGCGTCGGCAGAAAGGCCATACGTTGAACCTCCCAGGCGAGTTGTGCTGCCAATCCTCGTGAGTAATCGAGGAGTGCCGCGCATTCCGTCCGTGGCACGAAGTCAGGAAGCACCAGAAACCCATCGGATTCGAATGCGTTGACCTGTTCGTTATTCAACACGGTTGTACCTCTGAAGGTTTGTTTTCAGACTCTCGAATTAAATGAAACTCTTAGGCTCTTCCAAAAGCTTGTAGCTGAAATCGGGCTGTTCCTTAAACCACGGCGTCTAATATGGACGTTTCAAGGGTGGCTGTCATGAGCTTACATGGCAATCATGCTTATGGTTCAGGATAAAACGTACGTCATATCTCGCTCACCCCTCGGCATCTATGCCCTTGGTGTAAAATAATAAATAGTATGATAATTCTTTTATTGTTTGCAGAACGAAGAACGTATTTGAATAGCAGAAACCATCGGACTGGCGCTCGCTATTTGTTGCATCAAAAATACAGTTTATGAGGAGAAGGCGGAAACTCGATGAATTTGCCGGAAACTGCTGGGCACCAACCCATTATTGCGTATTCCGCCCCAATCCTGCTGATCGCCGCAACAAGCAAGAATGGGGTGGATTACGCTGGTGCGAACGGCGATAAACAGCGCCACGGGATTTGCCTGCGAAGCGCCAGAGGGCAACAGGAACAGGGTTTTGACAATGCTGAATTTTAAACGCGCCTTCCGCGCCGCCATCGTTTCGGCGGCATTTTCTCTCACAGCATTGCCCCTCACAGCATTGACCCTGACAACATTGCCGGCAGGCGCCGCCGAACCGGTCCGGATCGGCGAGATCAATAGCTATACCGGCTTGCCCGCCTTCACCATTCCCTACCGTCAGGGCTGGGAACTGGCGGTCGAGGAAATCAACGCCAAGGGTGGAGTGCTGGGCGGGCGGATGCTGGAAGTCATCTCGCGCGACGACGCCGGCAAGCCGGACGACGCCGTCAGGGTCGCCAACGAACTGGTGTCGAACGAGAAGGTCGATATCCTGGCCGGGACCTATTTCAGCCATATCGGACTGGCGGTCAGCGATTATGCGCTCCGCAGCAAGAAGGTGTTCGTCGCGGCGGAACCGCTGACCGACGCAATCACCTGGGACAAGGGCAACCGCTACACCTTCCGACTGCGCCCCTCGACCTATATGCAGGCCGCCATGCTGGTGGACCGCGCGGCGGCCCTGCCCGCCAAGCGCTGGGCCACGGTGGCGCCGAACTACGAATACGGGCAGTCGGCGGTCGCCGTGTTCAAGGAACTGCTGAAGGCGAAGCGGCCCGACATCGAGTTCGTCGGCGAGCAGTGGCCTGCCCAGGGCAAGATCGACGCCGGATCGACCGTGCAGGCGCTGGCGGCGTCCCAGCCGGAAGCGATCTTCAACGTGACCTTCGGTCCCGACCTTGCCAAATTCGTCCGCGAGGGCACCACGCGCGGGGTCTTCGACGGCGTATCGGTCGTCAGCCTGCTGACCGGCGAGCCGGAGTACCTGGACCCGCTCAAGGGCGAAGCGCCGGAGGGCTGGATCGTGACCGGCTATCCGTGGGACCAGATCGACACCCCGGCGCACAAGGCGTTCCTGGACGCCTATCAGGCGCGCTTCAAGGATTATCCCCGGCTGGGTTCTGTAGTCGGCTATACGACCTTCAAGGCCATCGCCGCCGCCGTCGAGAAGGCGGGCTCGACCGATTCAGAGAAAGTCGCGGACGCCTTCAAGGGGCTGAAGGTCGAAAGCCCGTTCGGCGGGATCGAGTTCCGCGCCATCGACCATCAGGCGACGATGGGCGCCTATGTCGGCAAGATCGCGGTGAAGGACGGCAAGGGAGCGATGACCGACTGGGCTTATTCCAACGGCGCCGACTACCTGCCGGCGGACGAGGTGGTCCTGAAACGCCGCCCGCAGTGACCGCACCGGTGCGGCGCACTTCCGGCGGACCGACCTGATGGGCTTCTATGTCGTACAGTGCCTGAGCGGGTTGGCTCAGGCGTCGTCCCTCTTCCTGGTCGCCGCCGGCTTGTCGATCATCTTCGGCGTCACCCGCATCGTCAACTTCGCCCATGGCTCGTTCTACATGGTCGGGGCCTATATCGCCGTAACGCTGGCGGAGCGCTGGGCCGGCGGAATGGGTTTCTGGGGAGCGGTCGCCATCGCCGCCCTGGGCACGGGATTGCTCGGGGTGGCTCTTGAGATGCTGGTGCTGCGCCGGCTGTACCAAAGCCCGGAGCTCTTCCAACTGCTGGCCACCTTCGGCGTCGTGCTGATCGTGCAGGACGCGGCGCTTGCGATCTGGGGACCGGAAGACCTGCTAGGGCCACGAGCGCCCGGACTCGAGGGCGTCGTCCGAATCCTGGGACGTCCCTTCCCCAAATACGAACTGCTGCTGATAGCACTCGGCCCGCTGGTGCTGGGACTGCTGTGGCTGGTGTTCAACCGGACGCGCTGGGGGACGCTGGTGCGGGCAGCAACCCAGGATCGCGAGATGACGGCGGCGCTGGGGATCAACCAGACCTGGCTGTTCACCTCCGTCCTATTCCTGGGCTCCCTGCTGGCCGGGTTGGGCGGCGCCTTGCAGATCCCGCGCGAGGCGGTCAACCTGCACATGGACATCAACATCGTCGTGGAGGCCTTCGTCGTCGTCGTGGTCGGCGGCATGGGCAGCGTCGGCGGCGCGTTCCTGGCGGCAGTGCTGATCGGGCAGCTTCAGGCCTTCGGCATCCTGATCTTCCCGCAGATCACGCTGGTGATCGTGTTCCTGTTCATGGCCGTGGTCCTAGTGGTGCGGCCTCACGGGCTGCTGGGCCGCCCGCAGGCGCTGGCGCGCGTCGCCGGGACCGCACAGGAACCGCTGCTGAGATCCGCCACCCCGGCGGAACGGCTGGCGGGTACGGCCCTGCTGGTGGTCCTGGCGCTGCTTCCGGTCATGGCCGGCGACTATGCACTGACGGTCCTGACCGAAATCCTGATCCTGACGCTGTTCGCCGCCAGCCTGCATTTCATCATGGGGCCAGGGGGCATGATCTCGTTCGGTCATGCAGCCTATTTCGGGCTGGGAGCCTATGGCGCGGGGCTGCTGGTGAAGCACTTCGCGGCCGGCATGCTGCCGGGGCTGGTGGCGGCGCCGCTGCTGGCGGGGGGTGGAGCGCTGCTGTTCGGCTGGTTCTGCGTTCGGCTGTCGGGCGTCTACCTTGCGATGCTGACGCTGGCCTTCGCGCAGATCACGTGGTCGGTGGCGTTCCAGTGGCAGGCCGTGACGGGGGGCGACAACGGGATATTGGGCGTCTGGCCCGACGGCTGGGCGTCGCCGCGCTGGGTCTTCTACTACCTGACGCTTGCCTCTGCGCCGGCGGCATCCTGATGCTGCGGCGTGTCATCTTCTCACCGTTCGGCTACGCGCTGCGGGCCGGGCGGGATTCACCGTTGCGGGCCGATGCGGTGGGCATCGACGTCCGCCGAGTCCAGTGGCTCGCCTTCACCCTGGCGGGGACCTTCGCCGGGCTGGGCGGCGGCCTCTACGCCTATGCCAAGGGCAGCGTGTTCCCCAACCTGATGGCGATACCGCGCTCGGTC
>DASQKT010000280.1:0-5122 GCA_035630415.1 Skermanella sp. | reverse complement strand
AAGCCGTCGCGGCGGTAGCCCTCGACAGTGTCCGCCTCACAGGTGACGGAGCTGAAACTCACCGTCATGACGACCGTCTCCCCAATTCCTCCGCATGAATTTACAATATATATCAAATTTCGTCTTTGGAAACGACTCTCCTGAATGGCGGAGCCGTGGACCCTCGCACGACCAGTTCCGGCGCCATGACCCTGATGACGGGAGCGGCGTCGGGGGCGACGATCCGCTTCAGCAGAAGCTCCGCCGCCTGCCGGCCCATGTCGCCGTGGTGGATATGGATCGTCGTCAGGGGAGGATCGACCATGTCGATCAGCGGCATGTCGTTGTGGCCGACGACCGACAGGTCGCCGGGGCAGGCAAGCCGCCGTGCCCGCAGTTCCAGGTAAAGGCCCAGCGCCAGCAGGTCGTTGGCGGTCGCCACCGCCGTCAGGTCCGGGTGGCGGTCCAGCAGGTCCGCCGCCGCGACCCGCCCGGCATCGCGGGTATAGGCGGACGCGACGCTGACGGCTCCTGCATCCAGTCCGGCCTCCGCCATCGCCTGTTCGAAACCCTGACGCCGCAGGGAACCAGTGGAGAGGTGCCGAGGCCCGGCGATATGGCCGATCTTCCGGTGCCCCAAGGCTACCAGATGCTCCACCGCCAGCCGCATGCCGCCGATATCGTCGGAGATCACTGTCGATGCCCTGGCGATGGTTTCCGCCCGGTTGACCAGCACGGCGGGAACGCCCGCCTCCAGGCAGCGCGTCAGCACGGGGTCGTCCTGCTGCGCCGTGGCAAGCACGATGCCCTCCACCCGATGGGCGATCAGTTGTTCCACGATCCGGATCTGCTGGTCCACGCCGCCACCGGCATTGGCGATCAGCGCCGAGTAGCCGTTCTCCGCCAGCACGGTTTCGATGGCGCTCAGGATCGGCGCGAACACAAGGTTCGCCATATCGGGCACCACCACGCCGATCAGGCGCGACCGCCGGGTGCGCAGGCCCGCCGCCAGCACGTCCCGCCGGTAGCCCATTTGCAGGGCGGCGGCCTGGACCCGCTCCACGACATCCTGCCCGATCAGGTGCGCTTTCTCCGGGTTCAGCGCCCTGGACGCCGTCGAACGGTGAACGCCGGCCGCGTCGGCCACTTCCTGCAAGGTCGCAGGCTGGCGGGTCAGTTCCTGGCGGGTCAATTCATTCGTCGTCACGGCTACCTCGTCGGGCTTGGCTCCCGCCCTGTGCTACGGGGGGAGCGTTGATCCAGTGATAACAGAGCGGAAAAACACATTGGTAAAAAAATGATTGACAATGTGCAATCGATTGCAGAAACTCTGTGCAATCGATTGCACAACAACGAACACCGGAGGAACCCATGGCGACGCTCGACGTGCCACTGACGGCCCAGCGGGAAACGCGATCCTCGATCATCGAAGACCAGAGCAGCGTCACGGACACCGTGCTGGCCGCCATGCAGGACGCCGAAAACCCCAGACTGCGGGAGGTCATGGCGGCCCTGGTCCGCCACCTTCACGCTTTCGCCCGAGAGGTCAACTTGACGGAGGAGGAGTTCGACCTTGGCATCGACTTCCTCAACCGGATCGGTCAGGCCACCAACGACACGCACAACGAGGGCATCCTGTTCTCCGACGTGCTGGGCTTCTCGACGCTGGTCTGCCTGCTCAACAACGGTGCCGATGGCGCTACCGAGACCGCCTCCGCGCTGCTCGGCCCGTTCTGGCGGATGAACTCGCCGCACACCGAGAACGACGGTTCGATCGTCCGCTGCGAAACGCCGGGACCTGATCTGTTCGTCGATGCCCGTGTCGTCGATCCGCAGGGCAGGGGGATCGAAGGGGTGGAGGTCGATGTCTGGCAGGCCTCTCCGGTCGGGCTCTACGAGAACCAGGACGACACCCAAGCCGACATGAACCTGCGGGGCAAGTTCACCACGGACGCGGAAGGCCGCTTCGGCTTCCGCTCCATCCGCCCCGCCGGCTATCCGGTGCCGACGCACGGTCCCGCCGGCGACCTGCTGCGCGCCCAGGGACGGCACCCGTTCCGACCGGCCCACCTGCATTTCCTCGCTTTCCGTCCCGGATACAAGACGCTGATAACCCAGGTCTTCGTGGACGACGACCAGCACCTTGAAACCGACGTCGTCTTCGGCGTGACCCGCCACCTGATCGGCGACTTCAAGAAGGTCGAGGCTGGATACACGCTGGACTACACCTTCGTCATGGAACCGGGCGAAGCAAGACTGCCGACGCCGCCAATCAAGTAAAATACACTCTTTTTATAGCGAATACATGACGGCGGAAGGGCTTTTACTTCCGTCACTGGCAACACGCCGTCCCTGGACAACGGCGTGAACGGCCCCGGCTTGGCCGCCCCATGGTCGCCAGCTTTTGAAAACGTCCTCCACCGACCACACATGACCCAACACAGGGAGGCTCGACATATGCGCCGCACGTTCCTGCTTGCCGCAACACTGATCCTTGCCGGCACCAGCGCTTACGCTCAGACGGATTTCCCCAGCCGCCCGATCACGATGATCGTGCCGTTCGCCGCCGGAGGCCCGACCGACACCGTCGGACGCCTGATCGCGGAGCCGATGACCCGGATGCTCGGTCAGCAAGTCCTGGTCGAGAATGTCGGCGGGGCCGGCGGTACGCTGGGTGCCGCCCGCGTCGCAAAGGCAGATCCCGACGGGCACACGATCCTGCTCTACCATATCGGACAGGCCACCAGCGTTTCGCTCTACCGCAAGCTTCCCTATGACCCCGCCAAGGATTTCACGCCGGTCGGGCGCGTTACCGACGTGCCGATGACTCTTGTCGCCCGGCCCACGATGGAAGCCGCCTCCGCCAGCGACCTGCTCGGCTACATCGCGAAGAACAAGGAAGACGTCACCCTGGTCAACGCCGGCGTCGGGTCGGCCTCCCATCTCTGCGGCATGGTGCTGATGAAGGCGCTGGGCGTTCCGATGACCACCATCCCCTACAAGGGCACGGCCCCGGCGATGACCGACCTGATCGGCGGCCGGGTGGACGTGATGTGCGACCAGAGCACCAACACCTCCGGCCAGATCAAGTCCGGCAACATCAAGGCCTATGGCGTCACGGTGGACAAGCGCCTCGGCTCGCTCCCCGACCTGCCGACGCTGGCGGAATCCGGCCTGGACGGCTTCGAGGTCTCGATCTGGCACGGCATCTGGGCTCCCAAGGGAACGCCTGCCGCAGCGGTGAGCAAGCTGGAAGCCGCCCTTCAGGCTGCCTTGAAGGACCCCAACGTCGTCAAGCGCTTCGCTGATCTGGGCACCGAGCCGGTGCCGCTGGAGCAGGCGACCCCAGCCGCCCTCGACAGCCACCTGAAGGCCGAGATCGAGCGCTGGAAGCCGATCGTCCAGGCCGCCGGCGTCTTCGCCGACTGATCCGCAGCGCCCTTTCCCCTTTTCAAAGAAAGCACTTCACCATGGGATACCCGATTTCCCTCGAAGGGAAAGTTGCGCTCGTCGTCGGTGGAGCCGGCGGCATCGGCGCCGCCACATCCAGGATGCTGGCCCAGGCCGGCGCCCGGATCGCGGTAACTCACCTCGACCGTCCCGAAACCGCCAATCAGGCGGCCAGCCTGATCGACACTCTCCCCGGTTCCGGCCATTCCGCTTTTCCCGCCGACGTCGCCGACACATCGTCACTGATCGCCCTGCGCGACGCCATCCTGCAACGCTACGGACGGCTCGACATATTGATCAACGCGGCGGGCTTCACCAAGCCGGTGCCGCATGCCGACCTGGAAGCGCTGGACGACGAGCTGATCGACCGGATGTTCGCCGTCAACTGGCGCGGTCAGTTCGCCACCATCCGCACCTTCGCACCTCTGCTCAAGGCATCGGGCGACGGGCTGGTCGTGTCGATATCGTCCATCGCCGCCTTTACCGGCGTCGGCTCCTCCATCGCCTACTGCGCTGCCAAGGCCGGCATCGACGTGATGACCAAGTCGCTCGCCCGAGCCCTGGCCCCGGAAATCCGCGTCCTGGCCGTGGCGCCCGGCGTCGTCGATACCGGCTTCGTGCCGGGCCGCAACGTCGATTTCAACGACAAGGTGGCAAGTTCCACTCCGCTCAAGCGGATCGGCACCGCCGAGGACATCGCCGCCGCGATCACGTCCTGCGCCACGCTGCTGGGATATTCGACCGGACACACGATCCAGGTCGATGGCGGCCGGGCGCTTTGAGAAGGGGAGGAGAATCATGCGCCAGCCGAACCGAAGAACCATCATCACCTGCGCCGTCACCGGCAATCTGACCACACCGGACCAGACGCCCCATCTGCCGATCACACCGAGCGAGATCGCGGAGGCAGCCTTGGGCGCCGCCGATGCCGGGGCCGCTGTCGTCCATCTCCACGTCCGCGACCCGGCAACCGGCAAGCCTTCCATGGAACTGCCGCTCTACCGGGAAGTGGTGGAGCGCATCCGGGAGAAGAACGCCGACCTTATCATCAACCTGACGACCGGCCCCGGCGGGCGCTTCGTCCCCTCCGCCGAAGACCCGAAGATCGCCGGTCCCGGCACCACGCTGATGCCGCCGGAAGCGCGCGTCGCCCATATCGCGGCGTTGCGCCCCGACATCTGCACGCTCGACCTCAACACGATGAACTCGGGACGCGAGGTCGTCATCAACACGCCGGACACCGTCCGCCGCATGGCGGCGGTCATCCGACAGGCGGGGGTGACGCCGGAGATCGAGCTGTTCGACTCCGGCGACATTGCCCTGATGGCCGATCTGCTGAAGGACGGCACGCTTGCCGGCCCCGTTCTGTGCTCCTTCGTGATGGGAGTGCGCTACGGCTTCCAGCCGGGCATGGAAACCGTCCTCTACGCCCGTAACCTGCTGCCGCCGGACGCGACCTTCACCGCGATCGGGATCGGCCGCGCGTCGTTCCCGACCGTGGCCCTATCCTACCTTGCCGGCGGCCATGTCCGGGTCGGGCTGGAAGACGCCATCTACCTGTCGCGCGGCCTTTTGGCCCCGTCCAACGCCGCACTTGTCGCCAAGGCGCGAAGCATCGTAGAGGACCTCGGCGGCGAGATCGCCAGCCCGGTCCAGGCCCGCGAAATCCTCGGCCTCACCAAGAAAAGGAACC
>DASQKT010000279.1:0-3221 GCA_035630415.1 Skermanella sp. | reverse complement strand
GCTCGACTCCCCCCACTTCAACGAGTAGACCGAGCACGGCAGTCACGCGCCCGAAGTATCTATACTCCGGTATGCGTGCAATTTCGTTAATTAAGTGGCTTTGCTGAAGGCTCACGATGTGAGATATCTATACGTGTATTAACCGAGACGACGGGCGAAAGACCGGTAAATGCGGCAAAAGCAACGATATGGGGGAATGATTAACTTTCTGTAAACTTTGCTAACGGTAGCATTAAGCTGAATCGTCTGTTAACATGAGTATCACCTGGTTCGGCAGGTTGTGCCCTGCCCCATCAACGTCGGGATGTCGCCATGAGGGTTTTGCTGGTCGAAGACGACTCCTCGGTCGCAAAAAGTATTGAACTGATGCTGCACTCCGAGGGCTTCATCGTCGATTCCACCGATCTCGGTGAGGATGGGCTGGAGATCGGGAAGCTGTATGACTACGACATAATCATTCTGGATCTGATGCTGCCGGACATCGACGGCTATGAGGTACTGCGCCGTCTCCGCTCCGCCCGCGTCACCACGCCGATCCTGATCCTGTCCGGCCTGTCGGAACTGGATCACAAGATCAAGGGCCTGGGCGTCGGCGCCGACGACTATCTGACCAAGCCCTTCGACAAGCGCGAACTGATCGCCCGCATCCAGGCCATCGTCCGCCGCAGCAAGGGCCATTCCGACAGCGTGATCCGGACCGGCCGCCTGACCGTCAACCTGGATACCCGCACGGTCGAAGTGGACAGCTCGCCGCTGCACCTGACCGGCAAGGAATACGGCATCCTGGAGCTGCTGAGCCTGCGCAAGGGCACCACGCTGACCAAGGAGATGTTCCTGAACCATCTCTACGGCGGCATGGACGAGCCGGAACTGAAGATCATCGACGTCTTCGTCTGCAAGCTGCGCAAGAAGCTGGCGCAGGCGACCAAGGGCGACAACTACATCGAGACCGTCTGGGGCCGGGGTTATGTCCTGCGCGATCCCCAGGAAGACGCGATGCCGCCGCAGAAGGTACAGGCCGCAGGCTGACGCCAGCCTGCGGCAAGCTTAAGATTATCGGCGATAAAAAGCCGGCGGCAGAAGCTTCTGCCGCCGGCTTTTCGTTGTGGGACGCTGGTCTGCGAGGGCGAGGATTCCGAGCGTCAGCCCACCGCTACCCTGGCTGCCTGTGCGCCAGCCGGCGGATTGACCACGTAGAGCCCGCGCTGATTTTCCATCGGCTTGAAGCGCTCGGTGATGCCCAGGACGGTTTCGGCGCCGCCCAGATAGAGCACGCCGTCGGCCGGCATCAGCTTGGCGATGCTGTCCAGGACCTTGCCCTTGGTCGGCTGGTCGAAGTAGATCAGCACGTTGCGGCAGAACACGACATCGAACTGGCCGAGCGGCGTCAGGTCTGTCAGCAGGTTGTATTCCCGGAAGTTCACCATCTGGCGGATCTTGTCGGAGACCTGCCACTTGTCGCCGACCTGCCGGAAATATTTGACCAGATGGGTGATCGGCAGGCCGCGCTGGACCTCGAACTGGGTGTAGATGCCGGCCTTGGACTTCTCCACCATCTCGGACGACAGATCGGTCCCGACGATCTCGAACCGCCAGCCGTCGAGCTTGACGCCTTCTTCCAGCAGAAGCATGCAGAGCGAATAGGCTTCCTGACCGCTCGAACAGGCCGCCGACCAGATGCGGATCGAACGGCGCGCGGAGCGGCTCGCCAGCATCTTCGGCAGGACGACCTGTTTGAACTGCTCGAATGGCTTCTGGTCGCGGAAGAACGACGACTCGTTGGTCGTCATCGCCTCGGTGATATCGCGCAGCAGCGCTTCCTCGCGCCGCGTGCGGATCGCGACGGCCAGTTCGTCCAGCCCCTTCATGTTCCACTTGCGCGCGACCGGCATCAGCCGCGACTCGAGCAGATAGGCCTTGTCCCGTGACAGCACGAGGCCGGAGCGCTGTTTCAGCAGAGCGCTGAACATGTCGAAGTCTTCGACCTTCATGCTGCGGTCCTCGAAGCAATCTTACGGATAAAGGGGCCGATTTCACGGAGAGGCATGACTGCGCTGCACAATCCCGCCGTAGCCACGGCGCCGGGCATTCCCCAGACGACGCTGGATGTCTCGTCCTGGGCGATCGTGAGGCCGCCGGCCGCCACCAGTTCGGTGCAGCCGCGCATGCCGTCCTGGCCCATGCCGGTCAGGATGATGGCAAGCGCGCGCTTGCCGTAGATCTTGGCGATGCTGCGCATCATGGGATCGACCGCGGGGCGGCAGAAGTTTTCCGGCGGGTCCTTGTTGACCGACAGCACCGTACTGGTGCCCCTGGTCGCCAGGATCATGTGGAAGTCGCCGGGAGCCAGATAGATCCTGCCCCCCACCAGCGGCTCGCCGTCCTTGGCCTCGGCGCAGGGGATGCCGCACTGGCGGGTGATGTGCTCGGCCAGGATCGTGGTGAAGGTGGCCGGCATGTGCTGGGTGATCAGAATCGGCTGGCGAACGCCGCCCTTCAGGTGCGACAGCACCTCGAACAAGGCTTGCGGCCCACCGGTCGAACTGCCGATCGCGATGATGTCGGGCGACGGCGGGACCGCCGGCATCTGCCGAAGCACCACCGCCGCCGGGTCCATCGAGCGCGGACGCGGAAAGGAGGTCAGCGGCGTGGGCAGCCGCTCGTTGCGGAGGCCGGGCCGGTTGCGCGATCCGGCACGCCGGGCGGAGATCGCCAGCGCCTTGACCTTGCTGACCAGTTCCCGCTTGAAACTGTCGGCCGCTCCCAATTCACGCGTCGAAGACGGCTTGGTGACGTAGTCGGCGGCGCCGGACTGGAGCGCCTTCATGCTGACCTCGGCACCCCGCAACGTCAGCGTCGAGGCCATGATGATCTTCACGGCCGGGTCGATCGCTATCAGCTTGGGGATGGCGGTCAACCCGTCCATGACAGGCATTTCGATGTCGAGCACGATGACGTCGATGCCCTGACGGGACAAGGCGTTGAGCGCCATCTGGCCATCGCCGACCGACGCCACGACGCGCAGTTCAGGGTCGCCTTCCAGCGCTCGCGAAAGCAGTCCTCGGATGACCGCACTGTCGTCGACCACCATCACCCGATGGGGGTCGTCCACACCCGCCGCCTTGACGGCGGCTTTGCCCGGAATTTCGCTCATGCTCCTCCGGGCCTCAGATCAAGCCGATCTGGGCGAATTTGGTCTGGATGATATCGCTGTCGAAGGG
>DASQKT010000278.1:0-4633 GCA_035630415.1 Skermanella sp. | reverse complement strand
GAAGCTGAGCGTGTCGTGCATCCAGCCCATGTTCCATTTGAAGCCGAAGCCCAGGCCGCCCAGGTAGACCGGGCGCGACACGCCGGGCCACGAGGTCGATTCCTCGGCCACGGTCATGGCGCCGGGGTGGTTGCCGTAGACCAGCTCGTTCATGCGCTTGAGGAAGGCGACCGCTTCCAGGTTCTCATTGCCGCCGTATTGGTTGGGCACCCACTGGTCGGCTTGGCGGCTGTAGTCGAGATACAGCATGGAGGCCACGGCATCGACGCGGATGCCGTCGAAATGGAACTGGTCCATCCAGTAGAGCGCACTGCCGAGCAGGAAGCTGGAGACCTCGCGGCGACCGAAATTGTAGATCAGGGTGTTCCAGTCCTGGTGGAAGCCCTGGCGCGGGTCGGCGTGCTCGTACAGGTGGGTGCCATCGAACAGGGCGAGGCCGTGCTGATCCGTCGGGAAGTGACCGGGGACCCAGTCCAGCAGCAGGCCGATGCCCTCGCGGTGGCAGCGCTCGACGAAGCGGGAGAAGCCTTCCGGGTCGCCGTGGCGGCTGGTCGGCGCGAACATGCCGATCGGCTGGTAGCCCCACGAACCGTCGAACGGGAACTCGGTGATCGGCAGAAGCTCGATATGGGTGTAGCCCATGTCCTTGACGTAGGGCACGAGCTGGTCGGCCAGCTCGTCATAGGTCAGGTAGCGGCTGCCCCCTTCCCCATCGGCGCGGCGCCATGAGCTGATGTGGCATTCGTAGATGGAAACCGGCTTTGCCCGCCAGTCGGTCCGGGCACGGTCGCGCAGCCAGTCCTGATCGCTCCAGGGATGGCTGTTGAGGCCGTGGACGACCGAGGCGGTGTGGGGAGGCAATTCCGCCTGGAAGGCGTAGGGGTCGGCCTTCTGCGGCAGAAGGTTGCCGGACGGTCCCTTGATCTCGTACTTGTAGCGGTCGCCACGGCCGACATGCGGAACGAAGATTTCCCAAACGCCGCATTCGTGGCGCTTCCGCATCGGCAGCCGGCGGCCGTCCCAGTTGCAGAAATCGCCGATCACGGAAACCCGCGACGCGTTGGGCGCCCAGACCGCGAAAGCGGTCCCTGCGATGCCTTCCATCTCCTGCGGGTGCGCGCCCAGCCGCTCGAAACTGCGGAGATGGGTACCCTCGGCCAGCAGGTGGACGTCGAGCTGGCCCAGCACCGGCGGGAAGCTGTAGGCGTCGGAGAACTCGCCGGTATGGGTCGCGAAGTCGATCCGGAACCGGTAGCGGAACATGGTCTTGCGGTCGTTCAGCGTGATCGACCAGAAACCGTCGGAATGGACCTTCTCCAGCTCCGCGACCGGCTCGTTCGTGCCGGCGTCGATCAGCGTGATCTTGCGCGCTTCCGGGATGAAGGTCCGGACGGTGACGGCCCCGTCAGGGCCGTCGGTGTGCATGCCGAGGATGCCGAACGGGTCGCCGTGCTCCGCCCGCACGACGGCTTCGATTTCCTGGCGCAGGGCTTCCGCCTTGATGGACTCGGCGGTGGCCTCTGTCTTCGTCGGGTTCTGGATGTTGGCAGTCATCAAACTTCCCCGCTCTGTGGGCTGGCGGCATGGGCGTCGAGAATGCCGGTCACCCCCTTGATCGGGATGCCCAGCCAAGCCGGCCGGTTGGCGGACTCGTAAGCGATTTCGTACAACGCCTTCTCCAGGGTGAACAGGTCGAGCAGGCGTTTTGCAACGTCCTGATCGGCGGGGTAGCTGGGGCACCCCGCAATCGCGTCGTGATAGGCGCTCAGGAAGGCGTTGGCCGACCTTTGCTCCCATTCCAGCGCAGTACCCAACACCTTCGGGCCGGCATCGGCCTGAAGGTCCTCGACCCGCTTCACCGCGGCCCAGGCCGCGTAGTTGAAGGACCGAAGCATTCCGGCCACGTCCTTGAGGGGCGAATGCTTGGCGCGCCGCTGATCCAGCGACTTGGCCGGCTCACCTTCGAAGTCGATGATGAACCAGTCGTTCTGCGCCTTGAGCACCTGCCCCAGGTGATAATCGCCATGATAGCGCGTCTTGAACGCCGTGACACCCCCGGCGATGAGGGAGCCGATCAGGTCGAGGCATTCCTGGCGGCGGGCCAGCAGGGCTTCGACTTCGTCGTGGTCGTCGCCGGTCAGTCTGGTGCTGGCCTGCTCCAGGCTGGCGAAGGCGCGTTCGGCCTGCGCCTTGGCGTCTTCGACCCAGCGAGTGGTGTCTTCGTCAGTCACCGGCTCCGGCTCGAACGCCGGATTTCCACTTTCGACCGCGAGGGCGCGGTGGAGTTCCGCCGTGCGCTGGCCGAGCGTGCCGGCGAGCGACAGGTAGAACGCCATTTCCTCGGTCGAATCCCCGGCCGGGGTGTCCGCCGCCGAACCGCCGAGCCGGATTTCGTCCAGGTAGCGGACGAGCTGGTCCAGGGTATAGGTCCAGCCGTCGCCCTGGTTGCGGACGAAGGCCTGGACGATCATCAGCGCCGTGGTAGGACCGCCGTCTTCGACATGCTGAACGGCGCCGAGCAGGGCCGGCGTGTTGCGGTAATCCGCCACTTCGGTCAGGAAGCGGCCGATTTCCAGCTCCGGATGCTCGCCATGCACCAGCTTGCGGTAGGCCTTGACCACCATCAGGTCGCCGACCAGGACGGAAGTGTTGCTCTGCTCGACGCCGAGACGGCGGATTTCCGGCTCGTCCGGCAGTTCGACCTCGGCCATCCGCTGGGTCGGCTTGAACTCGATCGTGCCGAGGTTGGACTTGATCGAATGGCCCTGGCGGATCGCGTCGATCACGGCAAGCAGGAAGTGGTCGGACTGCATCGCGTCGTAGAGGCCGCCGAGACGCGGACCGCGCCGGGCACGGGCCATCGTGTAGGGCAGCAAGGGCGAGGCGGGAGTCGCGGCATTCTCGTCCCACGACACTGTCAGCGGCATGAAGTAATGCTGCGGCTCGTCCACGCCGGATAGCGTGACTTCCATGATGCCGAGCATGTAGCCGTCGCCCCTGCCCGTCAGCTCGGCCGTGGTGTGGACGCGGGTCGAGTTGATGACTTCGTCCTTGGCGCCGAACCAGCGCTGCTTGGGCAGGTAGTTGGGCAGGACTTCATGGGCAAACTGGGTCGCGGCCCGGCCGTTGACGTTGCGCCACGCGTCGGTCACGACCAGCGTCACGAACTCCGGCATGGCTTCCGGGACCTGCTCGTGCCAGGCCGGCTGCTCGGCGGTATTGGTCAGGCCGAACCAGTAGAAGCCATAGGCCGGCAGGGTCAGCAAGTAGGGCAGGTCGCCGATCGGCGGGAAGGTGCTGCGGCCGAGCAGTTCGACCGGCACGCAGTTCTTGTGGCGCGACAGGTCGAGTTCGACCGCCTGGGCGGAGCGCGACAGGTTGGCGACGCACAGGATCACTTCGCCCTCATGCTCGCGCACATAGGCCAGCACCTTGCGGTTGCCGGGGTAGAGGAAGCGGAGGGTGCCGCGACCGAAGCTCTTCTGCTGCTGGCGCACCGCGATCAGGCGCTTCATCCAGTTGAGCAGCGACGATGGGCTGCGCTCCTGCGCTTCGACGTTGACGGCGTCGAAGCCGTAGATCGAATCCGCGACGGCCGGCAGATAGAGGCGCGCGGGATCGGCGCGGGAGAAGCCGCCGTTGCGGTCGGGCGACCACTGCATCGGCGTGCGGACGCCGTCGCGGTCGCCGAGATAGACGTTGTCGCCCATCCCGATCTCGTCGCCGTAATAGACCACCGGCGTGCCGGGCATGGAGAACAGCAGGCTGTTCAGCAGCTCGATCTTGCGGCGGTCGTTGTCCATCAGCGGGGCCAGCCTGCGGCGGATGCCGAGGTTGATCCGCATGCGCCGGTCCTTGGCGTAGAAGTTCCAGAGGTAGTCCCGCTCCTTGTCGGTGACCATCTCCAGCGTCAGCTCGTCGTGGTTGCGCAGGAAGACGGCCCACTGGCAGGTCTCCGGGATCTCCGGCGTCTGGCGCATGATGTCGGTGACCGGGTGCCGGTCTTCCTGGGCTATCGCCATGTACATGCGCGGCATCAGCGGGAAGTGGAACGCCATGTGGCATTCGTCGCCGCCCTTGGACAGGTCGCCGAAATAGGGCAGCACGTCTTCCGGCCACTGGTTGGCTTCCGCCAGCAGCATGCGGTCGGAATAGCCTTCATCCACGGCGGCGCGGATCTTCTTGAGGACGTCGTGCGTCTCGTCCAGGTTCTCGTTGTTGGTGCCCTCGCGCTCGATCAGGTAGGGCACGGCGTCGAGCCGCAGCCCGTCGACGCCCATCTCCAGCCAGAAGCGCAGCACGCTCAGCACTTCGCGCATCACGGCCGGATTGTCGAAGTTCAGGTCCGGCTGGTGCGAATAGAATCGGTGCCAGAAATATTGCTTGGCGACGGGGTCCCAGGTCCAGTTCGACTTCTCGGTATCGAGGAAGATGATCCGGGTGCCCTGATACTTCTTGTCGTTGTCGCTCCAGACGTAGAAGTCGCGGTGGTTCGATCCCGGCTTGGCTGTGCGGGCGCGCTGGAACCAAGGGTGCTGGTCCGAGGTATGGTTGATGACCAGTTCCGTGATGACGCGGATTCCCCGGTCATGGCATTCGCGCACGAACTGGCGGAAGTCGCGCATGTTGCCGT
>DASQKT010000277.1:0-3710 GCA_035630415.1 Skermanella sp. | reverse complement strand
ATGCGGTCTTCCTTGACGATGATGCGCTTGTAGACGCCGCGCGCGGCGTCGCGGAAGACGATGTCCTCGCAGTCCTTGCCGCCGCTGAAATCGCCGGCGGAGAACACGTCGATGCCGGTGACCTTGAGCTTGGTGCTGGTGACGGAGCCGGTATAGGCCGCGTCGAACTTGCCGGTAAGCTGGTCGGCGCAGACGCGCGCCATGTCCCACAGGGGGGCCACAAGGCCGTATGTCGCTCCGCGATGCTGGACGCATTCGCCGACCGCCAGGATTGCGGGGTCGGAGGTGACCATGTGGTCGTCCACGATGATGCCGCGCTCGACGGTGAGGCCGGCCGACTTGGCGAGGCCCGTGCCGGGGCGGATGCCGACGGCCATCACGACAAGGTCGGCGGGGATTTCACGCCCGTCTTCCAGCAGGACGCCGGTGACGTGGCTTTCGCCCAGGATCTCTTTCGTGTTGGCGCGGGTGATGACGCTGATGCCTCGGGTCTCAAGCTCGCTCTGAAGCAGGAATCCGGCGGCTTCGTCGAGCTGGCGCTCCATGATGGTGCCCATCAGGTGGATCACGGTCACGGTCATGCCGTTGACGGCAAGCCCGTTTGCCGCTTCCAATCCCAGCAGGCCGGCGCCGATCACGACGGCGTGGCGGCCGCCGTCGGCGGCCTTCTTCAGCATCGCTTCCACATCGAACATATCGCGGAAGGTCACGACGCCGGGCAGGTCGCGGCCGGGCACCGGGATGATGAAGGGGTCGGAACCGGTCGCCAGCAGCAGCCGGTCGTATTCGACGGTGCGGCCGGACAGGGAGGTCACGGTGCGGGCTTCGCGGTCGATCGTCTCGCCCTTCTCGCCGGTGAACAGTGTGATGTTGTTGCTCTCGTACCAGGAGCGGTCGTTGAGGACGATCTGGTCGAAGGTCTTCTCGCCGGCCAGGACCGGAGACAGCATGATCCGGTTGTAGTTCACGTGCGGTTCGGCGCCGAACACGGTGATGTCGTAGCGGCCGGGATCGCGCTGAAGCAGTTCCTCGACCGTGCGGATGCCGGCCATGCCGTTGCCGACGACGACTAGGCGTTCTTTGTGGGTGCGGGACATCATGTTCATTGCTGGATTCTCCGGCTCAGGCGGCGTCTGCATCGGCGGGGCGATGCCGGGCGTAGAGGAAGCGCAGCACTTCGCCGCGACAGTGGGCGTAGGTCGCGTCGTCGGCCAGATCGAGGCGCTTGCGCGGACGCTCCAGGGGGATGTCGAGGATTTCGCCGATCGTGGCCGCGGGACCGTTGGTCATCATGACGATGCGGTCGGACAGCAGCACCGCCTCGTCCACGTCATGGGTGATCATGATGACGGTGTTGTGCAGCGTGTTCTGGATCTGCATCAGCGCGTCCTGAAGACGGGCGCGGTTGAGGGCGTCCAAGGCTCCGAACGGCTCGTCCATCAGCAGCACCTTCGGCTCCATGGCGAGGGCACGGGCGATGCCGACGCGCTGCTTCATGCCGCCGGAAATCTCGGATGGGTGCTTGGCGATGGCATGGGACATGCCGACGAGGTTCAGGTTGTGCAGCGTCCACTCGTCGCGTTCGGCGGCGCTGCGGGTCTTGCCGAACACCTTGTCCACCGCGAGGCGGACATTCTGGTAGACGGTCAACCAGGGCAGCAGGGAGTGGTTCTGGAAGACCACGGCGCGGTCGGGGCCGGGAGCATCGACGAGCTGGCGTTCCAGGAAGACGCCGCCGAGGGTCGGTTTCAGCAGACCGGCGACGATGTTGAGCAGGGTGGACTTGCCGCAGCCGGAATGGCCGATGATGCTGACGAACTCGCCCTTCTGGATCTTCAGATCGACGCCGATCAGGGCCGGAGTGGGGGATTTGCGGGGATTGAAGGTGATGCCGACACCCTCGATGCTGAGATAAGCGCCCATGTTGCAGGTTCCTTCCGTCAGCGTTGCGGATCAGCGGTGGGTGTAGTCGAAGCGGCGCTGGATCAGGTTCATGCCGGTATCCAGCAGGATGCCGACGACCCCGATCACGACGATGGCGACGATGATGCTCGGCACGTTCAGGTTGTTCCATTCGTCCCAGACGAAGAAGCCGATGCCGATGCCGCCGGTCAGCATTTCCGCCGCCACGATGACCATCCAGGCGATACCCAGCGACAGGCGCATGCCGGTCAGGACGTAGGGCAGGGTGGCGGGAAGCAGGATGTGGCGGACCATCTCGATCCGGTTGAGCCGGAGGACGGCGGCCACGTTGCGGTAGTCGTTGGGGATCGCCTCGACGCCGGATGCGGTGTTGAGGATCATCGGCCAGATGCTGGTGATGAAGATGACGAAGATCGCGGAGGGATCGACCGAGCGGAACAGCAGCAGGCCGATCGGCAGCCAGGCCAGTGGGCTGACCGGGCGGAGGATCTGGATCAGCGGTGCCCAGCCCCGGCGGAACACGGCGCTGGAGCCCATCAGGAAACCGACCGGAACGCCGACGGCTGCCGCCAGGACGAAGCCCGCCGTGACGCGGCCCAGAGAATAGAGCACCTGCCAGAACAGGCCCATGTCGTTGGGACCGTTGCTGTAGAACGGGTTGGACAGCAACTCCACGCCGCGCGCCCAGGTCTCGCCGATGCCGGGGAAGCCGGTGGCGATGTGGTTGGCGACGACGTGCCAGACCAGCAGGACGATCAGGAAGGTGATGGCCGGCAGGACGATGTCGGGCAGCGCTTCGACGGTGCGTTCGCGGAGGCGGGCGAGGCGGGGGGACGGGGCCGTGGGGTGGGTGGATTGAGGGCTGGTCGCGGACGTGGCTGTGGGTTCGTCCACCGGGACGCTGGTCATTTCAGGCTATCCTTGACTTGGAGTTGCGGGTGGACGACTCAGACGTTGGCTTCGGCCAGCGCCGCCATGTCGATCTTGAGTTTGGAAACCTCGAAGCCGCGCAGGTAGTCCATCGGCTTGGCCGGGTCGAAGGTGCGGCCGTCCAGGAAGCGGTCGGGTCCCATCGCGATCGGCTGCGTGGCGTCGGCGAGAGTCCAGGGCTCGGCGCGGGTGCCTTCGGACTTCCAGTCCACGGTGGGGAATGCCGTGCCCAACTCCTTGGCGGCAGCGCGGTAGATGTCGGTGCGGAAGACCGCTTCGGCTGTCTTGGCGAAGTTGACCGGCGTCTCGATCTGGCCCCAGCGCGCCATCTGCGTCAGGTACCACACGGCCTGGCTGCGCCACGGGAAGTTGGCGGCATAGCGGTGGAAGACGTTGAAGTCAGGCATGGGCAGCGCCGGCTCCTTCGGCGCGTACTGGAAGGTGCCGGTCATCGACATCTTGACGACATCGGCGGGCGCGTTGACATAGGCCTTCTGCGAGATGATCTCGACCACTTCCATCCGGTTGCCCGGCTCGTCCATCCAGGCCGCCGTTTCGATCAGCGCGCGGATCAGGGCCTTGTGGGTGTTGGGGTTGGCATCGGCCCATTCCTGGCTGACGCCGAAGACCTTCTCGATCTTGTTGTTCCAGATGTCGTAGTTGGTAACCAGCGTGCGGCCGATGCCTGCCTGGACGGCGCGGGCGTTCCACGGTTCGCCGACGCAATAGCCCTGGATGTTGCCGGCCTGGAGATTGGCGACCATCTGCGGCGGAGGAATGACGATCAGGCGGATGTCTTCATCGGGGTCGATGCCGGCGGACGCCATCCAGTAGCGCAGTTCGTAATTGTGGGTGCT
>DASQKT010000276.1:0-3003 GCA_035630415.1 Skermanella sp. | reverse complement strand
ATGATCAAGGAATACGGCGTCTTCTACCTGCCGCTGATGTTCGACGACGTGCGCGTGGCCGATGCCGTGGTCGATGGCCCGGTCGGGACCAAGCTGCTGGAAAAGCTGCCGGAAAAGGGTCTGGTCGGGCTTGGCTACTGGGAGCACGGCTACCGCGACACCACCAACAGCAAGCACCCGATCACCAAGTGGGAAGACATGCAGGGTCTTAAGATCCGCGTGATCCAGATCCCGATCTTCGTCGATATCTTCAACGGCGTCGGCGCCAACGCCGTGCCGATGCCCTTCACCGAGCTTTACACCGCTCTCGAGCAGAAGGCCGTTGACGGACAGGAAACGGCGTTGCCGACCATCGAAACGGCCAAGTTCGACGAAGTGCAGAAATACCTGACCACGACGCACCACGTCTACGACCCGCTGGTCGTCCTGTTCAGCAAGAAGACCTGGGACAAGCTGTCCGCCGACGAGCGGCAGATCCTGACCGATGCGGCCAAGGAGGCGACTCCGTACCAACGCGAACTGAACCGCCAGCGCGAGGTCGAGATGCTGAAAGCCGTCCAGGCCAAGGGCATGGTCGTGACCGACATGAGCAAGGAAGAGCGCGCGCGGATGCGCCAGCACCTCCAACCGGTCACCGACAAGTACACGGCGGAAGTCGGCGCCGATCTGGTGAAGGAGATCTTCGCGGAGATCGACAAGGCGCGGTCGCAGCTCGCGGCGAAGTAAGCTTCGGCCCATTTACCCGGAAAGCCGGTTTCCGCTCCAAAGAGCGGAAACCGGCTTTTTTTGTTTTTGAACCAGTGACAGCTTACTTCTGATTAAATGTATTTTGTTTGAGGCAAGAACTACTACATGCGAGCATTCCTTCAGGTATCGCAAAATGGTAAGGGGAGGAATAGCCATGTCTCGCTCGTCGCATGCAGCTCTTTTGCTGGCGGGATGCCTGTTAGCCGGATGCTCCGGCCTGCGGACGGATCTCCAGAGTGCGGCACCACCCGGATATCAGGCGGATACGGCGTCAAGGGTGGCTTCGGTCGATTGGAGCAAGGTCCAGACGATCAAAGTGGGAATGGACGAGTATGACTACGTTCCATCCTCGTTAAATCTTGAGGCCGGAAAGCCTTATCGCCTTCACATCGAGAATTCCGGCGGCAAGTCGCACACTTTCTCTTCCGAACCGTTTTTCAAGTCGATCGCAGCCCGACGGCTGACCACGAGGGAAAGAACGGTAGAGGCTCCGTTCATCCAGGAACTTGTCGTGGCATCGGGCCAAGCTGCCGACTTGGATTTCGTGGCGCTGAACCCCGGCGACTACCCGCTGGTGTGCAATGAGCCGCTTCATGAAATCTTCGGTATGACCGGCACGATCCGTGTCCGTTGACAAAGCGCGCTCCATCAGCGCGCCGCAGCAAAATTCCGCATCGTGAAAAAGGAATCCAAAGCTGTTGATGCTCCTCCGGATCGGTGTTTAGGTGCTGGCATACCGGATACAAAAACCGATCCTAGGGAGGGTAAAAAACCAATGCCCAAGATGACAGCGATCGAAGCCGCGGTTCACGTTCTCGAAAAAGAAGGGGTCTCGGTCTGCTTCGGCGTTCCCGGAGCCGCGATCAACCCGTTCTACTCCGCCTTGCAGCGCAACGGCAGGATTGGCCACATTCTCGCGCGCCACGTCGAAGGCGCCTCGCATATGGCCGAAGGCTACACCCGCGCCGAAGCCGGCAATATCGGCGTCTGCGTCGGCACCTCCGGCCCTGCCGGCACCGACATGATCACCGGCCTGTACTCCGCCCAGGCCGACAGCATCCCGATCCTCTGCATCACCGGTCAGGCCCCGCGCGCCCGGCTGCACAAGGAAGACTTTCAGGCGATCGATATCCCCAGCATCGCCAAGCCGGTGGCCAAGTGGGCGACCACCGTGCTGGAGCCGGCGCAGGTCCCGTTCGTCTTCCAGCAGGCTTTCCACATCATGCGCTCGGGCCGTCCCGGTCCCGTGCTGATCGACCTGCCGTTCGACGTCCAGATGGCGGAGATCGAGTTCGACATCGACACCTACCAGCCGCTGCCGGCCTACAAGCCCGCCGCCACCCGCGCGCAGATCGAAAAAGCGCTGACGATGCTGAACGAGGCGGAGCGTCCGCTGATCGTTTCCGGCGGCGGCGTCATCAATGCCGACGCGTCGGCGCAGCTTGTCGAATTCGCCGAGATCACCGGCGTTCCGGTCATCCCGACGCTGATGGGCTGGGGCTCCATCCCCGACGACCATCCGCTGATGGCCGGCATGGTCGGCTTGCAGACCTCACACCGCTACGGCAACGCGACGATGCTGAAGTCCGACTTCGTGCTCGGCATCGGCAACCGCTGGGCCAACCGGCATACCGGCTCGGTCGGCGTCTATACCAAGGACCGTAAGTTCGTCCACGTCGATATCGAACCGACCCAGATCGGCCGCGTCTTCATGCCGGACTTCGGCATCGTGTCGGATGCCGGTGCGGCCCTGAACCTGTTCGTCGAGGTGGCGAAGGAGTGGAAGGCCGCTGGCAAGCTGAAGGACCGTTCGGCCTGGAGCGACGAATGCGGGGTTCGGAAGCGGACCATGCACCGCCGCACCGACTTCGACAACAAGCCGATCAAGCCGCAGCGCGTCTATGAGGAGATGAACCGGGCGTTCGGCGAGGACACCTGCTACGTCAGCGTCATCGGCCTGTCGCAGATCGCGGGCGCTCAGTTCCTCCACGTCTACAAGCCGCGCCGTTGGATCAATGCCGGTCAGGCCGGTCCGCTCGGCTGGACGCTGCCGGCGGCACTGGGTATCCGGGCGGCAGATCCCAAGCGCCGCATCGTGGCGCTGTCCGGCGACTACGATTTCCAGTTCCTGATCGAGGAACTGGCGGTCGGCGCCCAGTTCAAGCTCCCCTACATCCATGTCGTCGTCAACAACTCGTATCTCGGGCTGATCCGGCAGTCGCAGCGCGGCTTCCAGATGGACTTCCAGGTCCAGCT
>DASQKT010000275.1:0-8986 GCA_035630415.1 Skermanella sp. | reverse complement strand
CCGTCAAGACACCGAGCCTGCCCCTGTTCTACCAGCAACCGCTGCCGCTCGACCGGGTCCGCCACGCGGCGGCGCGACTGCTGGAGCCTGCCGACCTTGGGTTTGCGGCGTCCGCCAACAATCTTCCCGTGCTGATCGAGGAATTCGCTCACGCCGGTCATACCTACCCGATCGTGTTCACCCTGGGAGATGTCCCGACTCCGGTAGCCCTGCTGGGTCTGCGCGACAAGCAGAACCTGTTCCTGCGTCAGCGCGACGATACCTGGACCTGGGCCTTGGACACTTACATCCCAGCCTATGTCCGCCGTTATCCGCTGATCCTGATGGAAATGCAGAAGGCTGGCGAATTCACGGTTTGCATCGATGAAGCGGCCAGCGGCGCGAAGGGTGCTGCGTTGTTCACGGCGGATGGTGAATTGTCCGAAGCCGGCAAGAACGCTGTCGAGTTCTGCCGCGCCTATCAGAACCAGATCGTCGCGACGGTGGAGTTCACGGCGGCCCTGAAGAAGCATGACCTGCTTGAGCAGAACCAGGCGGAGATCAAGCTGGCGTCCGGCGAGACGCTGAACCTCAACGGCTTCCTCACGGTCAGCCCGAAGAAGTTCGATGAATTGTCCGATGAAGTCTATCTGGAATTCCGCCGCAAGGGGTGGATCGGCTTGATCCACCTTCACCTCGCGTCGGTGCTGAACTGGGAGCGTCTTGTGGCGCTCACGTCCCGCCAGTAGCCGGAAAAGATGCCCTGGGGGCGCTGGGCGGTTAGCCGCTCAGCGCTGGGCGAAAGCCTTTTCGATCACGAAGGTGCCGGGCTTGTTGTTGGCGCCCATCTCGAAACCCTGGTCTTCCATATACTTGGTCAGTTCGGCCGTCATATGGGGGTTGCCGCAGATCATGACGCGGTCGTCAACCGTGTTGAGCGGCTCCAGCCCCAGATCGGTGAACACCTTGCCGGACCGGATCAGGTCGGTAATGCGCCCTTCGTTCCGGAACGGCTCACGAGTCACGGTCGGATAGTAGATGAGCTTTTCAGCCGCCAGTTCGCCGATGTACTCGTTCGCCTTCAGGTCCTCCAGCGCCTTTTCCCCGCATACCAGTTCGTTCTTGTTGCGAACGGTATGGGTCAGGATGACACGGTCGAACCGTTCGTAAACGGTCGGGTCCTTGATGATCGACAGGAACGGCGCCAAGCCCGTGCCGGTGGACAGCAGCCACAGGTTCTTGCCCGGCTCCAGGTTATGGAGCAGCAGGGTCCCGGTGGCCTTGCGGTTGACGAGGATCGTATCGCCCGGCTTGACGTGCTGGAGCCGGCTGGTCAGGGGGCCGTTCGGCACCTTGATCGACAGGAATTCCAACTGCTCGTCATAGGGAGCGCTGACCACGCTGTAGGCGCGCAGCAGCGGACGACCGTCCACTTCCAGGCCCATCATGGCGAACTCGCCGCTGTCGAAGCGGAAACCGGGGTCGCGGGTCGTTTTCAGGGTAAACAGGTTTTCGGTCCAGTGATGGACTTCGAGAACCGTCTCTCTCAGGATGTTGGACATTGCGTCTTATCTGGCTGTCACCGGGTCGAACAGCCCACATATATGTACAATGACAGCGCAGCGCACAACAAAAATTACCGCGACCCCCTGACGCAGGCGGCCGGTGAATGACATGGCTGATATGTAATTATCACGCTACCACCGTAAAATCGACGCCGTCCAGCCTTTTCATGGCCCTGTGCTAGCCAGCGATACTATCGGCGCTGCCGTCCGCATCTGGCGTAAATCCAATGCGTATGGTTTCCATTACTGTAATCAGTTGTTTAAAATATAAAAATCGTCCTATACGAGTGGCATGGTACTGGGTGTCGTACAGTTCCTGTCCTTGAGTCTTTGTTTTAATTTCATATTTCAGGGGCATTCTATTGAAATCGGTTGAACAGGGGAGTTGCTGGACTGTGAGTGACAGCATGACGCTTGTCCGTGATTATGGTAAGGCGGTCGAAGATAGGCCTGTCGCGGTCGAGCTCCTGCCGATCGACGGATCGTTCAACCTTGAAGAGGCCTGGAAAGACTTGGAGGCGCGGGCCGACGGCTCCTTCTTTCTTTCATGGCACTGGCTAGGTCCCTGGCTGAAGCATCTGCCGCCCGATGTCGTGCCCCATGCGCTGATTGTCCGGCGCGTCGATCAAATCGTCGGGCTCGCCATTCTATGCCGACGCTCCATCCGGCGTTATGGCATCCTGCGGACCCCGTCGTGGCTGCTCCACGAGACCGGCGACCCGCTGTTCGACGGGCTTACCATCGAATACAACGGCATTCTTGCGGACCGGTCCTGCGCCGACCAAGTGACCGCCGAAAGCCTGCTCTGGATGGCGCGGACACTGCCCGGCTGCGACGCCCTGGTTCTGGCCGGACTGGGAGCGCGGGAAGAAGCGCTGGTTCGTGGAGTAGCGTCGGCACTCGGTCACCGGCTTCAGGTGCGCAGGGCCGACGAGGCGCGGCTGGTCGATCTGGAACTGGTGCGTCAGCGCGGCGGCAATTATAGGGCGGGCCTGGGACGCAGCACCCGTGCGGGGGTCAACCGGGCGATTCGCCTTTACGAGGCGCGTGGTGGGATAGAGTACCGCGTAGCTGCGGATGTCGATGAGGCGCTGGAGTTTTTCGACGGGCTGGAGAGGCTCCATCGCGCGGTATGGGAAGCGCGCGGCAAGGCGGGCTCCTTCGCCAATCCGGTTTTCGGCCCCCTTCATCGCGACCTGATCCGTCTCGGCATGGACGCCGGCGTGGTGCGTCTCTGCCGCCTTACGGCCGGCGGACAGGAGTTCGGCTATCTTTACAATTTCGTGTGGCGCGGGCGCGTCTTCAATTATCAAAGCGGCTTCGCCTATGAGGACGACAACCGTATCAAGCCTGGGCTGGTCAGCCACGTTCTGGCGATCGAGGACGCGCTTGCGCGCGGCGAGGACTGCTACGACTTCATGGCGGGCGGTGCTGGGCACAAGGCGCATC
The DNA here is from genome assembly GCA_035630415.1 of Skermanella sp. Classification (GTDB taxonomy): domain Bacteria; phylum Pseudomonadota; class Alphaproteobacteria; order Azospirillales; family Azospirillaceae; genus Skermanella. The sequence goes on along the minus strand of DASQKT010000275.1, from coordinate 5,993 downwards.
TGGCGAACGCCCAAACGCCGATGAACTGGATCACCATGTCTCCGGACAGGTTCTCCAGCCGTCTGGAGGCCGGGCTTCACCGGATAGAACTGTCGCTGAAGCAGTGGCGCCGGAGGATGAAGGCGCCGGTCGCGAATACGACGTCGTGATGATCGATCGGCACATGCCGGACGATAACAAGGAGCCGCCGGGCGGAAGCATTATCCGGTTATCGCGCGGTATATTCGCCGCAGGGGCTTTCGTATCGGGTCCGGCAGGCGTGAGAAGCGCGGAGCCAGTCCGGCTTTTCGCGTCTTCGCCAGCGCCCTGGATGCATCGTAGCTGACACGGCGCAAGCTGACGGCGCCGGAATCCAGGTCCAGAACGATATAGCTTGGACGGCGGTCCGATGTGCGCGGCTGGCCGACGGTTCCGGGATTGACGAGGTAGAGCGATCCGTCACGGATCGTCGCCGAATCGCCGCCATGCGTGGTCATGGTTCCGTCGCGCATCTCATAGAGGCCGGGCCTGTGGGTGTGGCCAAAGGCGCAGATGCGGGCGCCGGAGGGATATGCTGCAAGGGTTTCGAAGCTGAGCCGCCGCTTCTCATCGGTATCGAGACGCACAATCTCGCAGCCGACCTCCGGGTGTAGGGCGCCGTGAACGACGACCAGCCGGTGCTGGATCGTCGCCTTGAGCGGCAGCGCCGCCAGCCATTCCAATTCCTCTGGCGATAATTTGCTCCGTGTCCATTCCACGGCGCGGGCAGCCAGGGGATTGAAGCCTTCCGTGGTGATCTGGCCGGTGACGGCCCGGTCATGGTTGCCGGCGATGCAGGTAGCACCGGCATCGCGGAGCAGCCGGATGCAGGCCGAAGGATCGGCATTGTAGCCGACGATGTCGCCCAGGCAGACGATGGCGCCGATTCGCTGTCGGCTGATATCGCCAAGGACCGCTTCGAGCGCTTCCAGGTTGGCGTGGATATCCGAGATGACGGCGATCATCGGCCGCGCGCCGGCAGCACCTTTGCCAGCGTATTGCGCAGGAACGGCATGGGATCGTTCCAGGCGATCGACTTGGCCTCGCACCGGATCATCCAGGGCCACCACTGCGACATCGGCACGCCGCTTTCCCTGGCCGCCAGTCGGTCGCGGGTGATATTGCACCAGGATGCGCCGGCCCTGGCGCGCCGTGGTGCCGGTCTGGCCAAGCCGGTGAGGTCACCATGGACAAGCGCTGGGAGGTTCACGCCGGCGACGGCGCCAACATAGTGCCAGAGGTTGTAACGGGGGTTTACCTCCAGCAGATGGAGGCTGTCGTCGGGCGCGCGCTTGAAGTCGAACTTCGCGACGCCGCTGAAGTTCAGCTTGGCCACGAGTTCCCGCCCGAGTTCAGCCACATCGGGCGCGTCGGTGATCGTCAGGGCGGTGCTGTGACCCAGCGCCTCGGGATATGTGCGGATCTTACGACCGGTGTACTCGCCGACGACCACGCCCTGCCGATCGACGTAGCAATGATAACTCTCGATCTTCGTCTCCGGTCCTGGGATCATTTCCTGAGCCAGTAGGTCCATTCGCCCTGCCACCAGACCAGGCCATAGCTCCGCCAGTGCCGCCCGGTTTTCGACCCGCAGGGCCTTGCCGTCGCCGCCGACGTTGCCCCAAGCGATGAAGCGGGTAAGCGGCTTGACGACGATCGGGAAGCGGAGATCAAGGTCCGGCGGCGACGATGGCGGCGTTCCCGTGGCGAGGTCGATCCGGCGGGTCTTGGGCACCGGCAAGTCCAGGCGCTCCGCCAGGATCTGGAAACGGGCCTTGTCAACGAGGTCTTCCACCAGTTCCGCGTCGGGCACGACGAAGCGAAACGCCTTTGACAGGCGCTCCCTCTGCCGGGAGACCATCAGCAATTGCGCGTCCTGCTGATAATAAAGGATCGGCGGTTTGGGCTGGGCGGCGCCGAACCGCATCAGCATCTCGACCAGCGCTTCGCCGCCGTTCTCGAAATCCTCCCAGAACATCGCCTGGGTCGTGTAGCGGGAATGGAGCACCGCATCGCCCGGCTGCGTGACGACGGCGCATCCGATGCCGCCCATTCCCAATGCCCGAACCATGTTCATGTCGCCCATGACGCAGGCGAGGGCTGACTTGCCGGCTTTACTGTTCATTCCACTAAGGCCACTTGGTCATTGTCCATTGGTGTCGAGCGTCGGATCGAGTCACGCCGTTGCCATTCAAGCCGGTTGCAAATCAAGTCGGTTGCAAATCAAGTCGGTTGCCCTATGGCGACCGCGAAGACGAGAAGCGTCGAGATGGCGTTGAAGCATCCATGCACCAGCATTCCCGGCAGGATCGATCCGCTTCGTTCATAGGTCCATGCCAGCGTCAAACCAACCAGGAAGGTGCCCGGCAGCAGCACAAGACTGCCATGCAGCGCCGCGAAGGCGGCAGCACTGATGATGCCGGCGATTATCGGAGACAGATGGTTACGCAGCCAGCCGTAAAGGACGCTGCGCAGCGTCAGTTCCTCCACCACCGGCGCTACGACGGTCGTCGCGACGAACATTCCGGCCATCGCTCCCCAGTCCCTCGCTTCCGGCATGATCAGCGGTATCTGCGGGTTCTCGAACGGCTTTCCCAAGCCCAGCGAAATCAGCACATTGGTCAGGATGACGACGATCTGAAGGAAGATCGCGATGGGGACGACCCGGCGGTACCAGGATGTCGAGGCCGGCACGAAGCCCAGTTGCGCCAGGGTGGCTCCGCGATAGACGACCGCGACAAGCCAGATTATCGCCAGCAGGACCGCGTTCTGACCGATCAGAAGGACGGCCACGGTCGCCGTCGAAACCTCGCGCGGGGACAGCAACAGCCGGAATGCCATCAGGGCGCCGACCGCCAGGGCAACGATCAGGACCAAGTCGATCAGACGAAGCGGCAGGCGCGATCCTGGACCTTCGGGGCTGTCCGGCTTGCCCGCATGCGGCGTCAGGGGAATGGTTTCGGTCATCAACGCTCCAACGGCTGCCTGATCGGCTTTGTTCCGGGTGATGGCTTATCGATACCAGACCTTGAACCGGCGCGGTGCATTCCCGCATGGGAGGGATGGTGTGAAATAAGGTTTTCAAATTATATTGTCATTGAAAAAATGATTTCTCGGGTTTAACGTCCCTCCCATTGCACCGGAAAAAGCCGGGAGACCAGGGTCTTCGAGAAAACCCAGGGTCTTCGAAAAAACCATGAGGGACGCCATGACACCTGACCAGCAGAACAAGATCCGCGCCTACATCGATCAGCAGCACGCGACCCAGGTCGAGTTCCTGGCGGAACTGGTCAAGGTGCCGTCGGACAACCCTCCGGGAGACTGCGCGCCGCATGCCCGGCGCTCGGCCGAACTGTTGGAAAAGCTGGGCTTTACGGTGGAGCGTCATGACGTTCCCGACGATCTGGTCAAGGCCAACGGGATGATCAGCGCCACCAACCTCGTGATCCGCCGCAAGTTCGGCCCTGGTCCGGTGGTGGCGCTCAATGCCCATGGCGATGTCGTACCGCCGGGTGAGGGCTGGTCGTCGGACCCCTACGGCGCCGAGATCCGCGACGGCGTCATGTACGGCCGGGGCGTCGCGGTCTCCAAATCAGATTTCGCAACCTATGCCTTCGCGCTCAAGGCGCTTGAGGAGAGCAGCCTGCCGCTGGGCGGCACGGTCGAACTTCACCTGACCTATGACGAGGAAGCTGGCGGCCAGATCGGGCCGGGCTGGCTGCTGGAGCAGGGGATCAGCAAGCCCGACCTCGCCGTCAGCGCCGGCTTCTCCTACAACATCGTCGTCGCCCATAACGGCTGCCTGCATCTTGAGGTGCGGATCGAAGGGCGCTCCGCCCATGCCGCCCGTCCCGATACCGGCGTCGATGCGCTACGCGCCGCCAACAAGCTGCTGACCGCGCTGTATGCCCTGAACGATACCGAGTTCAAGTCGATCCACTCCAAGGTCGAAGGCATCGATCATCCCTCGCTGGTCGTCGGCCTGATCAGCGGCGGCATCAACACCAATGTAGTGCCCGATGTCGTGACGCTTCGCATCGACCGCCGCATGGTGCCGGAGGAGAATCCGGAACAGGTCGAGCGCGACATGTTCGCCTTCATCGAGAAGACCTGCGCTGCTACTCCCGGCATCAGGGTAAACATCCGCCGCATCCTGCTGGCGCGTCCGCTGACTCCGCTGGCCGGCTACGAGAAGATGGTGGAAATCATCCAGCGCCACGGCCGCGAGATCATGGGGGAGGACATTCCGGCCAACGGCGTGCCGCTCTACACCGATGCGCGGCTTTACAGCGCCGCCGGCATCCCGACGGTCCTTTACGGCGCCGGTCCGCATTCCCTGCTGGATGCCAACGGCCATCGGGCCGACGAGAAGCTGGTGCTGGAAGACCTGCGGAAGGCGACCCAGGTCGTGGCGCTGACGCTGGCGGACCTTCTCGGCGCGTGATCCTGCTTAGCGTCTAACCCTTCTCCTGCGCTGGGCTACCGGCGCAGGAGCTTCGACAGCCATGGACGTTGCGCTTCCGCCAGTTCGCTGCGGAGGCGCTTCACCGTGGCTTCAAGTCTATCCACTTCCGACTGATGGCGCTCCGCATCGGCGACGCGCTGGTCGCACGATTCTTCGATGCGTGCCTGAAGGCTCGAAACCTCCTGACGCAGACGGTCCATTTCGGCGCGCAGGCGATCGCGCTCGATCGTTTCGCCGGTGACCTGAGCTATCGTTTTGGCCGATCCGCTCGCCTGAGCTTTGCGCGATGCGATTGTCGCCTCCCCCTGACTTCAGGATGCTGAACACTCCGGCACCCCATCGGTTGCAACCTATCCCGCTGCGGTTGAAGTCTTCAAGGACTCCTCTGGGACACGGCCGCACCCCATCGCCATTTACCGCATCCGAACGGCCTCAAGTCTTATTTTTGACGCGGGTCTACCCTTAAATCCAGGAGGTTCAAGACAATATCTGCATAGACGTAACGCTTCTGAGGGAGTTATCGAGCTGAGCGAGAATCCGACCATCCTTGTCGTGGAGGATGAACCCCTTGTGGCGATGGTGCTGGAAAGCATCCTTGAGGACATGGGGGCTCTGCTGGTAGGTCCGGCCGCTTCGGTGGAGAAGGCGCTTGCGCTGATCGACGCGGGCGGCTTCGCCGGGGCTCTGCTCGACGTCAACCTGCGGGGTGAACGGGTGGATGCGGTCGCGGACGCCCTGGCGGCAAAGGGCATTCCTTTCGTCTTCACGACTGGTCACGGCATCGACGGTATTCCTCCCGCCCACCGTGACCGGCCCATGCTGAGCAAGCCCTTCCGCGACTCCGACATCGTGGCGGCGCTGAACATCCATGTTCTGGCGAAGCAGCCGATCAGCTAAGTCCCGATCAGCTAAGTCCCGATACCGGGATCGCGGCGCCGTGAACCGCGTGTGCTGCGTCGGATGACAGAAACAATATCACCGCAGCCAGATCCTTTGGAGCCACCCAGCGTTTCGGGTCGGCGTTAGGCATGGCTGAGCGGTTCTCCGGCGTGTCTATGATGGTCGGCAAAACGCAGTTGACGTTGATGCCGTGCTCACGCAACTCGGCGGACATCGCCTCTGTCAGCCGGATCACGGCACTCTTGGCGGCACAATAGGCGCCCATCCGGGCGACACCATGCGTTGCGGCATTCGCCCCTACATTGACGATCCGGCCGTGGCCAGCCTTCAGCATATACGGCGTCACGGCGCCCGCCGCGTGGATCAGGGTACGGGCATTGATGTCCATCAGAAAATCCCAGGTCCGGTCCGAAGTCTCGTGGACCTGTTCTCCCATCCGGAATCCGCCGGCGATGTTGCACAGCACGTCGATTCGGCCGAAGCGCTCAACGATAGATTCGGCGGCGGTCCTGACGCGGTCCCTGTCCAGCAGATCGACCGGCAGCAGGAGACGGTTGTCGTCCTCGGCGCCGAAAGCCGCACCCAGGATGTCCCGGTCGCGGTCGAGCAG
>DASQKT010000274.1:0-3815 GCA_035630415.1 Skermanella sp. | reverse complement strand
TCGGCGTCGCCTTGGTGCAGTATGACACCTGGACGCCGGTGCTGATCGTGATCGGGATCTTCGTGGTCGGCCAAGCCGTGGAAGGCAATTTCCTGACGCCCAAGCTGGTCGGCGACAAGGTCGGGTTGCATCCTGTCTGGGTGATGTTCGCGCTGCTCGCGGGGGGAAGCCTATTCGGCTTCCTCGGGGTGCTGCTGGCGGTGCCGGTCGCCGCCGTGATCGGCGTCCTGATGCGCTTCGCGATCCAGCAGTATATTGCCAGTCCCTACTATGCGGGCACCCGCGATGGTTCCCCCGATGAAACATGGCGGCCGTGACGGAGATGCCGGCACAGCTTCCCCTGGACCTGGGCCACCGGCCGGCCATGGGCGAGGACGATTTCCTCGTCGCATCCAGCAACGAGGCGGCGGTGGCGTGGCTGGACCTCTGGCCCAACTGGCCGGCTCCCGCCCTGGTGATCTTCGGTCCTGCGGGATGCGGCAAGACTCATCTGGCGCAGGTGTGGCGAGCCCGTACCCATGCGCCGATGATCGATCCTTCCGGACTGAACGTGGAGAAGGTGCCGGACCTGCTTGAGGAGGCGCGGGCGGTCGTGATCGACAACGCCGAGCGGGGAGCCGGCGTTGCCGAGACGGAACGCGCGCTGTTCCACCTGTATAACCTGGCGCGGGAGACCGGCGGCTATCTGTTGCTGACGGCGGAAAGTGCCCCGGCGCACTGGAAGATCCAGCTACCCGACCTCCGCTCCCGCATGGTCGCGGCGCCGGCGGTAGCGGTCGGACCACCCGACGATGCCCTGCTGGCGGCGATCCTGGTGAAGCTTTTCGCGGACCGTCAGGTGAGGGTCGGAACCGACGTGATCCGGTTCCTGGTCACCCACATGGAACGCTCTTTCGACGCGGCGCGGCGGCTGGTGGCCGATCTGGATGCGGCGGCGCTGGCGGCGCGGCGGCGGATCACGGTACCGCTGGCCCGGCGGGTGCTGGCGCGGGAGTGACCTCCCAATGCGGCTTTACCGGTCACTCGCTACCGGTTACTCGCCAACGGCTTCGCCCTGCTGCTTCACGACATCGCGCCAGCGCGCGACATTGCGGTTATGTTCTGCCAAGGTCTTGGCGAAAGCGTGACCGCCCGAGCCATCGGCGACGAAGTAAATGAAGTCGTGCTGTTCCGGGTTCACGACGGCTTCGAGCGACGCCTTTCCCGGATTGGCGATGGGAGCCGGCGGCAAGCCTTCGACCATGTAGGTGTTGTAAGGCGATTCGAACTTCCAGTCAGCCCTGGTCAGGGTCCGCCCAAGGGCGCCGCTGCCCTGTGTCAGGGCATAGACCACGGTCGGGTCGGACTGAAGCCGCATGTTCGCAAGCAGCCGGTTGACGAAGACCCCGGCGACCCTGGCGCGTTCCTGCGGTACGCTGGTTTCCTTCTCGACGATTGAGGCCAGCACGAGGGCCTGCTTGGAATTGTCGAGCGGAAGCGACAGCGAGCGCTTGTCCCAGGCAGATTTGATAGCGCTCTGCATCGCCGTCTGCATACGCTTCAGCAAATCTGCGCGGCTGTCGCCCCAGGAATAATGATATGTCTCCGGCAGGAGGCTGCCTTCGGCCGGCGTGTCCTTGATCTCGCCGGACAGAGCCGGCTCGTCACGGATCAGGGCGACGATCTGGGCGGAAGTCAACCCTTCCGGTACCGTGAAGCGGCGGACGACCGTCTTGCCGCTTTGGAGGATGCGCAGAGCTTCGGCGATGCTGACATGGGCGGGGAAAGCGTACTCGCCAGCCTTCAGTGCCCGATTGGCGCCGGTGATCTTGGCCGCCGTCGCGAACAGGAACGGCCGGTCGATCACGTCGGCGTCGGACAGTGCCAGACTGATGGCTTCAAGTCCGCTGCCCTTCGGTATGACGACGGCGGTATCGGCATCGAGAGGGCCGTCCCGGCTGACCAGGACCACCCCCCACAATGCGGCACCGGCGGCGATGCCAATGACGACGACCGCCCCGATCAAGACCCGGACGGCGAAACGCATGTCGGACCTACTTGAACTCTCTGAAAACCAGCGATGCGTTGGTGCCGCCGAAGCCGAATGAGTTCGACAAGGCAGCCTTTACCCGCTTTTCCTTGGCTTCCCTGGGCACCAGATCGACGCCGAGGCAGCTTTCGGAAGGATCTTCCAGGTTGAGCGTCGGCGGGACGATACCGTCGTTGATCGCCTTGATCGAGAAGATCGCCTCGACCGCACCGGCGGCGCCCAGCAGATGGCCGATCGCCGACTTGGTCGACGACATGGAGACCGTCTCGATCGCCGAACCGAACAGCCGCTTGACTGCGCCAAGCTCGATCTCGTCGCCCAGCGGCGTGGAGGTGCCGTGCGCGTTGATGTAGTCGATCTCCGACGGGTCCAGGCCTGCGCGCTTGAGGGCGCCCCGCATCGAGCGGAAACCGCCGTTGCCATCTTCCGGCGGAGAAGTGATGTGGAAGGCGTCGCCGGACAGGCCGTAGCCGATTACTTCGGCATAAATCTTCGCACCGCGTCGCTTGGCGTGCTCCAGTTCCTCGAGAACCAGGACGCCCGAGCCCTCGCCCATCACGAACCCATCACGTCCCTTGTCATAGGGGCGAGAGGCGGCGCTGGGACGGTCGTTGTAGCTGGTGGACAGCGCGCGGGCTGCGGCGAAACCGGCGATCCCAAGGCGGCTGATCGCCGCTTCCGTACCGCCGGCGACCATCACGTCGGCGTCTTCCCACATGATCAGACGGGCGGCGTCGCCGATGGCGTGCGCGCCGGTCGAGCAGGCGGTGACGGCCGAGTGGTTGGGGCCTTTGAAACCATAAAGGATCGAAACATGGCCGGAGGCCAGGTTGATCAGGGCGGACGGGATGAAGAACGGCGAGATGCGGCGCGGTCCCTTCTCATGAAGGGTGATCGAGCCGTCGTAGATGCCGTTCAGGCCACCGATGCCCGAACCGATCATCACGCCTGTCAGCTCACGCTCCTCGTCGGTCTGCGGCTGCCAGCCGCTATCTCGGATCGCCTCGTGAGCCGCCGCGATGGCCAGCACGATGAACTCGTCCATCTTGCGCTGGTCTTTGGTGGGGACGTGGTCCTCGGCGGTGAACAGTCCTTCGGACGTCGGACCACGCGGAACCTGCCCAGCGACCTTGGCTGGCAGATCCGAAACGTCGAACGACGTGATCGCGCGCAGGCCTGATTCGCCCTTTATGAGACGTTCCCAGTTATTCTGAACGCCAACCCCCAGGGGCGAGACCATCCCGAGACCGGTTACGACGACACGTCTCATGATATTTCCTGAACTGCTCTGCCTTGGATAGGACTTGAAGGGATTGGCCGGCCAGGTCCGCGACCTGGCCGTCCCCCTTGACGTACCGGGACGTTAAGCCGCGGAATTCGCCTTGATGAAGTCGATCGCGTCCTTGACGGTCAGGATCTTTTCAGCGGCGTCGTCCGGAATTTCGCACCCGAATTCCTCTTCGAACGCCATCACCAGCTCGACCGTATCGAGGCTGTCGGCGCCCAGATCGTCGATGAAGCTGGCATTCTCGGTCACCTTGACCTCTTCGACACCAAGATGCTCGATGACGATCTTCTTAACGCGCTCGGCGATGTCACTCATCTTTACAAACCTTCCCAAATCTTTCGTTTGATTGGGGTGAGCCCCGACGTCTGGACACCAGAGATTATCGGCCCAACCCGTTAGTGTCGGCCCCATGAAAAGTGCCGTCACATAACACACTTGAACGGGGTTGACCAGCACCCCCGCACACAACCGTTCAACGGCCGCCGGAAGCCTGCCCTA
>DASQKT010000273.1:0-13215 GCA_035630415.1 Skermanella sp. | reverse complement strand
AATTCTGGAACACCACGCCGATCCGCCGTCGGAGCGGCGGCAACTCGGCGCGCTTCAGCGATGCCACGTCGTGGCCGAACATGGTGATGAGGCCGCGCGACGGCCGGTGGGCAAGGTACATCAGGCGAAGCAGCGAAGACTTGCCGGCGCCGCTGGCGCCGGTCAGGAAATGGAACGTTCCCGGTTCCAGTGTGAAGCTGACATCGCGCAGCACTTCCGGCCCCGTGCCGTAGCGCATGCCGACATTCTCGAAACGAATCAAATTCTCTGACCTCGGCAACCTGAGACGGCACGCAGCATCGCACGCCTCCCCTGAGGGCGTCTACAGCAGTGGTGCGACCGGTTAATTCACGGCGCTTCCGGAGCATCAACAAGCCCCCGACTTGCTTAATACCTCCTTAGTTTCTATAAGACATTCTACGAATCCACGATTATTCACAGCCTTTATGATCCTCACCTGCCCGGCCTGCTCTACCCGTTATTCGGTCGACCCCGCCAATCTGGGCAGGGACGGGCGGATGGTGCGTTGCGTCAAGTGCGGCCATAGCTGGATGCAGCGCCCGCCGGTCGATATGCCGAAATCGGTGGACCTGGATTTCACGCCGCCTCCGGAGGAGGTCAGGCCGATCCCCCAGGGATCGAACCTGCCGGCCATCCGCAAGCCGGAGAAGCCGAAGGCTTCCAAAAAGCCCCTGGCCATCTCTGCCGTTGCCGCCTTGGTGCTTCTGCTGGCCGGCGGCGTCTTCATGCGCCAGGACATCGTCGAACTGTGGCCGCCGGCGGCACGCCTGTTCGAAACCGTGGGGCTGCCGGTCGATTCGCTCGGCGCCGGGCTTCAGTTACAGCATGTCCGCTCGGAAAAGCGGGTCGAGGACGGCATCACCGTCCTGGTGATCGAGGGGCAGGTGGTCAATGTCTCCGACCGCGAACGGCCGGTGCCGCCGCTGCGCGCCGTGTCGCTCGGGCCGGACAAGACGCCGCTGGGCGACTGGACCTTCACGGCATCGCACGAGACGCTGCTGCCGGGCGAGATCGCGACCTTCACAAGCCAGATGCGCGAACCCGCCGGAGTGATCGCCGAAATCGCCATCACGTTCCAGCCCAGCCACGGCGGCTGAACTACCCCGGCTGCGGAAAGCGGTCCTTCGGCGGCGTCCTGGAACGATAGCGCCGTTTTTGGCTTACTGGGAAAGCAGGTTTTCCCTTTCAGGTCGTGAGCAACCCCGATGACGGCAGCATCCGATATCCCCGCAGTTCCGCGCGTTCTCGTCGCCGAGGACGACGTGGCCGTACGCACCTTCGTCACGCGGTCGCTGACGCATGCCGGCTTCTCGGTGACCGACGTGGAAGACGGCCAGCAGGCGTTGCAGGCGTTGGAGATCGAGCGGTTCGACCTGCTGGTCGCCGATATCGTCATGCCGGTGCTGGACGGCATAGCGCTGGCGTTGAGCGCGGGAAGCCGTCAGCCGGACCTTCGCATCCTCCTGATAACCGGGTATCCGACCGAACATAAGCGGGCACGCAACCTGGACGCGCTGATCCACGGCGTGATCGCCAAGCCTTTCAGCCTTCAGGAGCTTGGCGACGCGGCGAAAGCGGCGCTGCGGCGCTGATACCAGGAAGTTGAGGGTCAGAAGCCGGCGCTCAGAAGCGACGCAGCAAACGGTCGATGTAGTCCAGTTCAAGCTGCGGCCGGTTGAACTCCCCGGCGCGGCGGCGAAGCTCGTCCAGGATTTCGCGGGCGCGCTGAAGGTCCGATTGTTCGGGAATACGGACGTCGTTGTTGTCCGACTGCCCGACGCTGGGCAAGGAGCGGCCGAGCGGATCGCGTCCGCGATTTGACTGCTGCATTTGCGGCTGGCCCGGCATCTGCCCCGGCTGCTGACCCATCATCATCTGCTGAGCCATCTGCTCCGCCATGGATTGCAGCCCTTGCTGAAGTTCGTCCAGCGCCTGGGTCTGCGGCTGGACGGCGGCGCCCGGCTGACCCTGCTGAAGCGCCTGACCGGCGTCCCGCATGGCGCGCTCGGCCCGGCCCAGGGGGCGGGGAATCTCGCCGCCCATTTCGCCGAGCTGGCGCATCAGCTCGCCCAGCTCTTTCCGCAAAGCTTCCTGCTGGGCCGCGCTGGGAGAGCCCTGACCTTGTTGACCCTGCTGACCCTTTCCTTGCTGTCCCTGCTGGCCTTGCCCCTGTTGTCCACGCTGGCCCTGCTGCTGACCGCGCTGGCGGCCGGGCATCTGACCCTGCTGACCTTGTTGGCCTTGCTGACCCTGCTGTCCCTCTTGCCCTTGCTGGCCTTGTTGTCCCTGCTCACCCTGCTGAGATTCGCGGAAGCTCTGGTCAAGCAGCTCGCGCTGGCGCTGAGCCAGATCCTGCATCTTCTGCATCATCTGACCGGCTTGGTTCTGCTGGTTCTGCTGCATCTGGGCCATGGTGCCGTTGCGCAGGTTCTCCAGCATCTGCTGCAACTGCGAAAGCATCTCCTTGGCGGCATCGCGGGATCCCGTTTCGGCCATCTGGCGCATCTGATCCAGCATCTTCTGGATGTCCTGCCGGTCCATGGTCTGACCCATCATTTCCGGCGGAATCTGCGGAGGCTGCTCGCCGCGCTCCATCGCCTGACGCATCTGCTCTTCCATGGCGTCCAGAAACTCGTTGAGCGCCTGCTGCAACTCGTCCATCAGCTTCTGGACTTCCTGGTCCGGAGCGTCGCGATTGAGCGCGTCGGTCAGGCGCTGCTCGGCGTCGCGCAGCTTCCTCTCCGCGAGCGAAAGCTCGCCGTCCTCAACCCGCAAGGCCGTGTCCCACAGGAGTTGCTGGACCGCCGGGACGGCGTCGGGCGCTTCGTCCAGATAAAGCCTCGCCACGGCGGCGCGCAGTGACAGGAAGACGACGATGTCGTCGTGGAACTGGTAGGGTCGGGCGGAAATGATGCCGAGGCTCCGCGCCACCTCCTCGCGCCCGGCCTGCGGCCGGAGCGTCAGCTTCTTGCGCTCCTCGATGATGGCGCGGGCGATCGGGTTGCGGAACTCACGCTCCGGCAGGACCAGCGCCACGTCTTCCGTCATCCCGGTCTGTCCGGCGCCGTCGGTCGCCGAAACACGCAACGTCACCGGCAGACCCGCCCAGGGATGGGGCGTCAGGTCGTGGAAGCTGGCGCTCCGCGCGGTCTTAGGCCGCACGCCGGGAAGGGGCAGCGGGAGTTCGACCGGTGTACGGTCGATGCCGGGTTCGGCCACGTTGCCGCTCAGCCGGACCGCGCCGGTGACCGCGACGACGCCGTAGTCGTCGCGCGCTTCGTATTCCAGGCGCAGGGCGCCGCGCTCGCCGGCGGCGGGCGGCGTCGGCAATGCTACTATCGGCGCTGTGTCGGGCACTACCGTGATCCGCCACGCCCCCAGGGACCTGCCGTTCTGCTCGACCGTAATGGTATCGCCCTTGGTGACCGGCTGGTTGATCTGGTAGCTGACCTGATCCACCTGTTCGAACGCCGAGGCCTGACCGTTGGCCGTCAGCGCCGGCGCGCCGGACCCGCCGCTGACACGGGCGAGCAGGACGCTGCCGGTCGGGATGGGGATCGCCGGAGGTGCCGCAGGGGCGGGATCGTCTGTTTTCGCGGTCTGCGGGGCCGGCTGGACACTGCGCAGGAAGATCGGAGCGAGGCCGGTATAATCGGGCGGGGTCACCCAGACGTCGAGCGTCGCGGAAGCCGCCTGCGCGGTACCGTCGAGATGGGGCGTGAAAGCGGCTGCCATGCGCGGCCCCCAGTCGCCCCTTGTGCCGAAAGCGGCGACGAACAGGAGAAGCCCCACGGCGGCGCGCAAGGCCCAAGGGTCGCGGGCGGCAAGATTGGGGTGCGGCAACCGGACCGTCAGGTTGCGCATTCGCCGGCGCGCCTGTTCCTGGTAGAGCCGCCACAATTCGGCCGTCGCGGGGTCGGAACCGCCGGCCATGGTATCGCGGACGGCGGACAGGGGGCGGTGAGTCAGGCCGCTGTCGCGCTCAAGCCGGCGGAGCGCCGCGGCACCGTCGGGCAGGCGTATCCGGTTTACGCCATGCCAGACGGCGGCGCCGAACGCGACGGCGAACAGGAGGAGCACCAGCGCGTGCAGCCAGCCACCAACCGACGGCAGCACGTTGAAGAGGGCTATGGCGATGAACAGGCCGGCGACGCCCGCCGCTGGCCAGAAAGCGGGCCAGATCTGTTCCCAGGCCAGCGCGCCACGGGCCAGTCCCAGTCTGAAGCGCGGCTCGTCGGTCCCGTTCATCCCGCTTCCCCTGTCAAATTCGGCCGGCGCGGCGTGTCAGGGAGCTTAAGGCAGCACCCCTATGATTCAAGCCACGCCGGCACCTGTTCCGCCGCCAGCATTTCCTCCACGGTGGGCCGTCGCCGGACAACCGCGTGTTTGTCCCCTGAAACCAGCACTTCAGGGACCAGGGGCCGGGTGTTGTACGTCGATGCCATTACGGCTCCGTAAGCACCGGCCGACAGGAATGCCACCAGATCATCTTGGTCCAAATGTGGCAAGACCCGCTGAACCGCGAAGGTATCACCCGATTCGCACACCGGCCCGACCACGTCGATCCGGGTCCGAGGCGCGTCCTGGTCTTCCTCGGCAACAGGAAGGATAGTGTGCCATGCATCGTAAAGCGAGGGGCGGATCAGATCGTTCATCGCCGCATCGACGATCAGGAACTCCCGGTGGACGCCGGTCTTCCGGTAGATCACCTTCGACACCAGGATGCCGGCGTTGCCGACCAGGGCGCGGCCGGGCTCCAGCGTGACGTGGCAGCCGAGGTTGCCGGTGATGCTCTTGACCATGCTGGCATAGGCATCGAGTGACGGCACGTCCTCGTCCCGGTACAGGATGCCGAGGCCGCCGCCGAGGTCGAGGCGCTGGATGTCGTGGCCGTCCTCGCGCAGCGCGTGGACCAGTTCGACCACCCGCTCGAAGGCGGCGCGGAAGGGTTCCAGGCTGGTGAGCTGCGACCCGATGTGGACCGCTACCGCAACGGGCTTGATGCCGGGAAGGGCGGCGGCGCGGGCATAGGTCTGGCGCGCGTGGTCGATGTCGATGCCGAACTTGTTCTCCTTCTTGCCGGTCGCGATCTTGGCGTGGGTTTTCGCGTCCACATCGGGGTTGACCCGGATCGCGATGGCAGCGGTCCGACCGAGCGAGGTGGCGACCTGGCTCAGGGCTTCCAGTTCGGGGATGGATTCGACGTTGAGCTGGAAGATGCCGGCTTCGAGTGCCGACCGCATCTCTTCCCGCGTCTTGCCGACGCCGGAGAACACGATCCGATCAGCCGGGATGCCGCCGGCCAGTGCCCGCCGCATCTCGCCCTCGGACACCACGTCGGCGCCGGCGCCGAGCTTCGCCAGCGTGCGGATGACCGCAAGGTTGGAGTTGGCCTTCAGCGCGTAGCAGATGCCGGTATCGGAGCCTTCGAAAGCGTCGGCGAAGGCGCGGTAGTTGGCCTCGAGCGCCGCCGTGGAATAGCAGTAGAACGGGGTGCCGACCGTCGCCGCCAGTTCAGGCAAGGCGACGCCTTCGGCATGCAGCACGCCGTTGCGGTATGTGAAATAGGGTGAGGTCATGGCGTGCCGGGTTGTACCTGCGTTGGGGCGGGTGCCGTCGTTGCCGGCGGCGCCTGTCGTTGGGGTTGCGGGTCGAGCGCCGGGTTCGGGTAGGCGCCGGGGAAGCGGTCGGCGGCGCGGCCCTGGGGCGGCTCGACGTAGCCGGGCTTCTTGCCGCAGCCGGCCAATGCTACGGTCGCGAGAAGGGCGGCGGCGATGCGGAGGGTAAGGCTGCTGCTCACAGGAAGCGCTCCCGAGCTGAGGAAACCGCCGCGCGGACCGTCTCCGGCGCGGTTCCGCCGAAGCTGGTCCGGCTGGCAACGGAGGCGTCGACGGTCAGCACGTCGAACACAGCTTGGGTGATTCGGGGTTCGACCGACTGAAGGTCGGCGAGGCTGAGTTCGACCAGCTTGGCGTTGCGGTCTTCGGCCAGCTTGACGATGCGGCCGGTGACGTGGTGCGCCTGCCGGAAGGGAAGTCCGAGCACCCGGACCAGCCAGTCGGCAAGGTCGGTCGCCGTGATGAAGCCCGCTTCGGTCGCGGCGCGCATGCGGGCGGCGTCCGGCGTCAGGTCGCGGACCATGCCGGCCATCGCGGCGATGCAGAGGCCGAGCGTGTCGTCCGTCTCGAACACCGGCTCCTTGTCTTCCTGCATGTCCTTGGAATAGGCCAACGGCAGGCCCTTCATGACGATCAACAGACCGTTGAGGGAGCCGATCACCCGGCCGGACTTGGCGCGCACCAGTTCCGCCGCGTCGGGGTTCTTCTTCTGCGGCATGATCGAGCTGCCGGTGGTGAAGGCGTCGGTCAGGCGGATGAAGCGGAAGGCGTCGCTGCACCAGACCACGATTTCCTCGGCCAGCCGCGACAGGTGGACGGCGCAGATCGCGGCGGCGCCCAGATATTCCAGCGCGAAGTCGCGGTCCGACACGGCGTCGAGCGAGTTGGCAGTCGGGCGATCGAAGCCCAGCGCCTGCGCCACCGCGTGCCGGTCGATCGGGAAGGAGGTCCCAGCCAGGGCGGCGGACCCCAGCGGGCACTCGTTCAGCCGGGCGCGGGCGTCGCGCATGCGGCCCCGGTCGCGGCCGAGCATTTCCACATAGGCCAGCAGATGGTGACCGAACGTCACCGGCTGCGCCGTCTGGAGATGGGTGAAGCCGGGCATCACCGTGCCGGTATGCCGTTCGGCCAGATCGATCATCGCGGACTGGAGATCGGTCAGACCCGCTTCCAGCCGGTCCAGGGCGTCGCGCACCCAGAGGCGGAAGTCGGTTGCCACCTGATCGTTCCGTGAGCGTGCGGTGTGCAGCCGTCCTGCCGGTTCGCCGATCAGTTCGGCCAGCCGGGCTTCCACGTTCATGTGGATGTCTTCAAGTTCGGTCTTGAAGGTGAAACTGCCGGCGGCAATCTCCTGCGCTATGCGGTCGAGGCCCTCGATGATCTTTTCGGCATCGGCGGCCTGGATGATGCCCTGTCGGGCCAGCATGGCGGCATGGGCCTTGGAGCCCGCGATGTCCTGGGCTGCCAGACGCTTGTCGAAGCCGATCGAGACGTTGATGCGTTCCATGATCGAGGACGGGCCGCTGGCAAAACGTCCGCCCCAGAGCTGGTTGGCGGCTCCCCGGTCCGAACCGGGGTTCGAATCGGCGCTGGTGGATTTGGGCGTGTCTTTTTCGGTCATGGGATGCAGTTTATTGAGGGCCAAGGGGAAGAGCGTGGGACGGGATATGAAAAAGGTGGTCAGTATGCGTAATTTCACCGCCGCCGCAATGCTCGGTATCGTCTGTGCGACCGGATGGTGGTTCGCGTCGGACGCGGGGCAGGCCAATGCGGCCCGTCCGCCTGTCGAAGGCAGCATGCAGAAGTTCAAGCCGGCAGAGGCGCCACAACCGGCGCCTGCCCTCAGCTTCGTCGGAAAGGACGGTGAACGGATCGACTTGGCCGACTTCAAGGGCAAGGTCGTGCTGCTGAACCTGTGGGCGACATGGTGTGCGCCCTGCGTGAAGGAGATGCCGTCGCTCGACGCCCTCCAGGCGCGCTTGGGGGGCGACGGCTTCGAGGTGGTGGCCCTGTCGCTCGACCGGGGCGGGCGTAATGTGGTGGAGCCGTTCCTGGCCAAGCTGGGAGTCCGGAACCTTGCGATGTACCTGGACCCGCAGAGCACCGCCATGGGCGCCTTCAAGCCGCGCGGCCTGCCGACCACCATGCTGATCGACCGCGAAGGCTACGAGGTCGGCCGATTGGAGGGCGACGCCGAGTGGAACAGCGATGAAGCCGTGAAGCTGCTGAAGCACTTCATCGACAACGGCGTGCGCCCTCCCGCGATGATGAAGACGAGCGGGTGATCCGGCTGTATCGGGTGACCGGACCTACGCTCCCTTCTTCAAGGGATCGTGACCCCAGTTCATGAGGCTGTAGCGCCAGCGAGAGCTTTCGACGTCGTGGCCGGGGCCTTGGGCGCAGTGGCGGTGAACGTAGGCGGTCACCTTCCGCATATGCTGGTAATCGTCATCCGACAGGTCGCCCTTGTGCTTGTGTCCGATCTCGACGATCCGCCGTCCCGATCGGTGTCCGACCGACTCGTCCTCGCCGTCATGGGTCCAGCCGACGCCTTTGCTTTCGTCGGTATCGAGCCAGCGCTCGACCTCCTTCGGGGTCATGTTGACGGCTTCGCGGTACTCGTCCCAGATCTTCGTCTTCTCGTCGTCGCTGAACGACACGGGGATTCTCCTGTCCAGTGATGCTCCCGGACAGAAATAGATCCGCGTCCGGCAAAAGCAAAAAGGGCTCGCCGTGGCGAGCCCTCTTCGATGCCGTTCGGCGATCCGGAGCGCGTCAGCGCGTCGGCACCGGAATCGGCTTGCTGTAGTCGTAGAAACCACGGCCTGCCTTGCGGCCGACCCAGCCGGCTTCGACGTATTTCACCAGCAGCGGGCAGGGACGGTACTTGCTGTCCGCCAGCCCGTCATACAGCACGTGCATGATCGCCAGACAGGTGTCCAGGCCGATGAAGTCCGCCAGCTCGAGCGGTCCCATCGGGTGGTTGGCCCCCAGCTTCAGCGCGGTGTCGATCGCATCGACCGATCCGACGCCCTCGTAGAGGGTGTAGACGGCCTCGTTGATCATCGGCAGCAGGATGCGGTTGACGATGAAGGCTGGGAAGTCTTCCGCCACGGCGGCCTTCTTGCCCAGCTTGACCGTCAGCTCCTTGACCGTCGAGTAGGTTTCCTCGTCGGTCGCGATGCCGCGAATCAGCTCGACGAGCTGCATCACCGGCACCGGGTTCATGAAGTGCATGCCGATGAACTTGGCCGGCCGGTCGGTCACGGCGGCAAGCCGCGTGATCGAGATCGACGACGTGTTGCTGGCGATCAGGGCGGTTGGGCTCAAATGCGGAACCAGCCGCTTGAAGATCTCCCGCTTGGTCTCCTCGGCTTCCGTCGCCGCTTCGATGACGAGGTCGCTATCCCCAAACATCGCAAGGTCGGTGCCCGTGGTGATCCGTTCCAGGGCCGCGTGCTTGTCCTCGGCGGAAATCTTACCCTTGGAAACCTGGCGCTCCAGGTTTCGCTCGATATTGCTCACCGCCTTGGCCAGCGCATCGGCACTGATGTCGGACAGTTTGACGTCGTAGCCGGATACTGCGCAGACGTGAGCGATACCGCTCCCCATCTGCCCGGCCCCGATGACACCGATTTTCTGAATCATTGAAATTCCTTGCGGCGACGTTGGAGGAAGCGATTATCGCACTTTGTCCAGTTCCTCCGTCAGCTCGGGGATGACCTTGAACAGATCACCCACGAGGCCGTAATCGGCGACCTGGAATATTGGCGCTTCCTCGTCTTTATTGATGGCCACAATGACCTTGGAGTCCTTCATCCCGGCCAGGTGCTGGATAGCGCCTGAGATGCCGACCGCGATGTAGAGCTCGGGAGCAACGATCTTTCCGGTCTGACCGACCTGATAATCGTTCGGCACATAGCCGGCATCCACCGCCGCGCGCGAGGCGCCGACGGCGGCTCCCAGCTTGTCGGCGAGGGTTTCCAGCATATGGAAGTTTTCACCGGACTGCATGCCCCGGCCACCGGAAACGATGGTGCGGGCGCTGGTCAGTTCCGGACGTTCCGACTTCGACAGTTCCTGCCCGACGAACTTGGACAGGCCTGCGTCGGCGCCGGCCGTGGCGGATTCGATCGTGGCGCTGCCGCCCTCGGCCGCAGCCGGATCGAAGGCGGTGCCGCGAACGGTGATGATCTTGACCGGGTCCGAAGACTGAACGGTCGCGATGGCATTGCCGGCATAGATCGGCCGGTCGAAGGTGTTGGCGTCGTGGACGGCGACGATCTCGGAGAGCTGCGCCACGTCCAGCAGGGCCGCCACGCGGGGCAGCACGTTCTTGCCGAAGCTGGTCGCCGGAGCCAGCACGTGGCTGTAGCCTTTGGCCAGTTCGACGATCAGCGGCGCCACGTTCTCGGCCAGTCCATGGGCATACTGGGCGGCGTCGGCCGTCAGCACCTTGGACACGCCCGCGATCTTCGCGGCGGCCTGGGCGGCGGCCTGAACGTCGGAGCCGACGACCAGGACATGGAGGTCGCCGCCCAATTTGGCGGCGGCGCCGACCGTGGTCAGGGTCGCGGGCTTGACGGCACCATCGGCGTGTTCGGCGATGACGAGGACGCTCATATCAGATCACCTTGGCTTCGTTCTTCAGCTTGTCGACCAGTTCCTGCACCGTCTTGACCTTGATGCCGGCGGAGCGCTTGGGCGGCTCGGCGACCTTCAGGGTCTTCAGGCGAGGGGCGGGATCGACGCCGAGATCGGCCGGCGACATGCTGTCGATCGGCTTCTTCTTCGCCTTCATGATGTTGGGCAGCGAAGCGTAGCGCGGCTCGTTGAGGCGCAGGTCGGTCGTCACGACGGCGGGCAGCTTAAGCTCGATCGTCTCCAGACCGCCATCCACTTCGCGCGTCACCGTCACGGCGTCGGCGCCGGGCACGACCTTGGAGGCGAAAGTCCCCTGGGACCAGCCCAGCAGGG
The DNA here is from genome assembly GCA_035630415.1 of Skermanella sp. GTDB lineage: Bacteria > Pseudomonadota > Alphaproteobacteria > Azospirillales > Azospirillaceae > Skermanella. The sequence goes on along the minus strand of DASQKT010000273.1, from coordinate 2,599 downwards.
CCGCCAGCATCTGGCCGGTCTGGTTGGCGTCGTCGTCGATCGCCTGCTTGCCCATGATGACGAGCTGCGGCTGTTCCTTATCGACGATGGCCTTGAGCAGCTTGGCGACGGCCAGCGGCTGAAGTTCGGCGTCGGTCACGACGTGGATGGCGCGGTCGGCCCCCATGGCGAGCGCCGTGCGCAGGGTTTCCTGCGCGGCCTGCACGCCGAGGCTGACGGCGACCACTTCGGTGGCTGTCTTGGCTTCCTTCAGGCGAACCGCTTCTTCGACCGCGATTTCGTCGAACGGGTTCATCGACATCTTAACGTTGGCAGTCTCGACTCCCGAGCCGTCCGCCTTGACGCGGATCTTCACGTTGTAGTCGACCACCCGCTTAACCGGGACGAGGACTTTCATTGCAAATCCTTAGCTAATCGGTGCACGACAGTGGTGCATGCCCGCAAGCGAACATGACCGCGGTGCACAAAATACACCGCGAGCGGTGGCGAAACATAGGATTTGGCATCAACCGTGTCAATCTGAAGGCATGGCCGAAAGCCTTAACAGCCTGCGGCATCCAGCCCTTAGGAGAGAGTCAGCGGTTGGCGCCGGGCACCCAGAGCACGTCCAGAGCGCCCTTGTCGTTGACATAGCGGCTGAGCACGAACAGGTGGTCGGACAGCCGGTTGATGTACTTCAACGCAGGCGTGCCGACCGGCTCGTGCTCGGCCAGTTCGGTCATCAGACGCTCGGCACGGCGCGAAACCGTACGAGCCAGATGGAGGTGAGCTGCGGCCGGCGTGCCTCCTGGCAGCACGAAGCTTTTCAGCGGCGACAGCTCGGCGTTCATCGCGTCGATCTCGTGCTCCAGACGGTCTACCTGGGCCTCGACGATGCGGAGCGGCGGGTACTGCGGATTTTCCTGCTCGGGCGTACACAGGTCGGCGCCCAGATCGAACAGGTCGTTCTGGATGCGCGACAGCATCGCGTCTATTTCGGGAGCCTCCGCCGTGGACAGACGGACCAGCCCGACGATGCTGTTGACCTCGTCCACCGTCCCGTAGGATGCCACGCGCAGATCGTGCTTGGGCACGCGCCGGCCGTCGCCCAGCGAGGTCTGCCCCTTGTCGCCGCCCCTGGTGTAGATTCGCGTCAACTGCACCATGGGATGCCGTCTCCTGTCGTGTCCGTGAAAACTTCAGCTCATGCGGAGGAGGCGATCACGGCCAGCACGAACATGACCAGCGCCACTCCCTGAAGGATAACGCGCAGCCGCATCAGCCGGTTGCCGTATTTCGCGTTGAACTCGCCGCCACGTACCATGGCGAACAGACCGAGGAAAAGCGCGCCGAGTACGGCGAGCATCGCCACAACCAGGAGACTGGTGAAAAATCCGCTCATCTCCTGGATATAGTATGTCGCCGTATCGAAGTCAGGGCCGTTGCCGGGTGTCCATTAAGTAGAGGCGGCGCTTAGTTGCGCCGTCCGAGCAGCCCGCGCGCGATCACCTGCGCCTGGATCTCCGCCGCACCCTCGAACACGCTGAGGATACGGGCGTCGCACATCACGCGGCTGATCTGGTACTCGGTGGCGTAGCCGTTGCCGCCGTGGATCTGGAGCGCGTTGTCGGCGTTCGACCATGCGACGCGGGCGGCCAGCAGCTTTGCCATGCCGGCTTCGATGTCGCAGCGCCGGTCCTCGTCCTTCTCGCGCGCGGCGAAATAGGTCAACTGGCGGACCAGCATCGTCTCGACCGCCATCCAGCCGATCTTGGCGGCGACGCGCGGGAAGTTGATCAGGGCCTTGCCGAACTGGACCCGGTCCTGGGCGTATTTCAGCCCCAGTTCCAGCGCGTTCTGAGCGACGCCGGTGGCGCGCGCTGCTGTCTGGATGCGGGCGCTCTCGAACGTCTCCATCAGCTGCTTGAAGCCCTGGCCCTCGACCCCGCCCAGCAGGTTGGCGACCGGGACCTCGAACTCGTCGAATCCGATCTCGTATTCCTTCATGCCGCGATAGCCGAGCACTTCGATCTCTCCGCCGGTCATGCCGGTGGCGGGGAAGGGCTCCTCCACGGTGCCGCGCGGCTTTTCCGCCAGCAGCATCGACAGGCCACGATAGTCGGTCGTGTTCGGGTCGGTCCGGACCAGCAGCGTCATCAGGTCGCTACGCGACGCGTGGGTGATCCAGGTCTTGTTGCCGGTCACCTTATAGACGTCGCCGTCGCGGACGGCGCGGGTGCGGAGCGAGCCGAGGTCGGAGCCGGTGTTCGGCTCGGTGAAGACGGCGGTCGGCAGAATCTCGCCGCTCGCCAGCAGGGGTAGCCACTTTTCCTTCTGCTCCTGCGTGCCGCCCAGCCGGATCAGTTCGGCCGCGATCTCCGACCGGGTGCCGAGCGAGCCGACGCCGATATAGGCTTGGCTCAGCACTTCAGACACGACGCACATCGACGTCTTGCCCATGCCCAGGCCGCCGAATTCCTCCGGCACGGTCAGGCCGAAGACGCCCAGGTCGCCCAGCTCCTTGACCAGCTCGATGGGGATCAGCTCGTCCTTCAGGTGCCATTCGTGGGCGTTCGGCACGACCCGCTCGTCGGCGAAGCGGCGGAACTGGTCGCGGATC